>NZ_JAEKCY010000018.1:0-111588 GCF_016405475.1 Pseudomonas sp. MF6767
TTCTTCAACAACTTCAACCACTTGCGCTTTCGATCTCTCGTAAGCGGGAGGCGAATTCTACAGCGTTACACGCTGCTGTCAACACCTCTTTTTCAACTTCCTTTTGGCTTCGATGAACTGAAGCAACTTGCTGCCGAAAACTGCGTAACTCATTGTTTACCAAGGAGTTTTCCGTTTCGACTGCGCCGGAAGTGGGGCGAATTATAGGCTTCCAGAATCTGCCGTCAACCTTCTTTTTCACATTTCTGTCATATAAGTCAAAAAAGCCCCAAGAATGCAAAGGCCGGCCCCAAGGGGCCGGCCTTTTACCTACCGAGCCTTACAGGCTAGGGAAGGCGAATTGCGACGCTTCATGGCTGGCCCGTTGCGGCCAACGCTGGGTGATTGCCTTGCGACGGGTATAGAAACGCACCCCGTCCGGCCCATAAGCATGCAAATCGCCAAACAGCGAGCGCTTCCAGCCACCAAAGCTGTGATACGCAACCGGCACTGGCAGCGGCACGTTAACCCCCACCATGCCGACTTCAATCTCATCACAGAACAGACGCGCCGCTTCACCGTCACGGGTGAAGATGCAAGTACCGTTGCCGTACTCATGATCGTTGATCAGTTGCATCGCCGCTTCCAGGCTATCCACCCGCACTACGCACAGCACTGGCCCAAAGATCTCTTCTTTATAGATACGCATCTCAGGGGTCACACGGTCAAACAGGCTGCCGCCAAGGAAGAATCCTTGCTCATGCCCGGCAACACTCAAGCCACGGCCATCAACGACCAGCTCGGCACCCGCCGACACACCTTCTTCTATATAGCCACTGACTTTATCCCGCGCCTGCCCCGTCACCAACGGGCCCATATCCAGGCCGCACGAAGTACCCGCCCCAATCTTCAACGCCTTGACCTGCGGCACGAGCTTGGCGATCAACGCATCCGCGACCTGGTCGCCCACGCACACAGCCACCGAGATCGCCATGCAACGCTCCCCGCAGGAACCATAAGCCGCGCCCATCAGGGCACTCACAGCGTTATCCAGATCTGCATCCGGCATCAGCACCGCGTGATTCTTCGCCCCACCCAGCGCCTGCACGCGCTTGCCGCGTTTGGTCGCTTCGGAATAGATGTACTCGGCAATCGGCGTCGAACCTACAAAGCTCAAGGCTTTGACTTCCGGCGCTTCGATCAATGCGTCCACCGCGCCCTTGTCGCCATGCACCACGCTGAGCACGCCTTTGGGCAATCCGGCTTCCTGCAACAGCTGCGCGATCAACAGCGTCGAACTCGGGTCGCGCTCTGAAGGTTTAAGGATGAAACAGTTACCGCAGACAATCGCCAGCGGGTACATCCACAACGGCACCATCGCCGGGAAGTTGAACGGGGTGATACCCGCCACTACGCCCAACGGCTGGAAGTCCGACCACGCATCAATGTTCGGCCCTACGTTGCGGCTGTATTCACCCTTGAGAATCTCCGGCGCCGAGCACGCGTACTCCACGTTCTCGATCCCACGCTTGAGTTCACCCGCGGCGTCTTCCAGGGTCTTGCCATGTTCTTCGCTGATCAACTGCGAGATCCGTGCTTCGTTCTGCTCCAGCAGTTGCTTGAAACGAAACATCACTTGGGCACGCTTGGCCGGCGGCGTATTGCGCCAAGCCGGAAACGCCGCCTTGGCTGAGTCAATCGCCTGTTGAATGGTTTCACGACTGGCCAAAGGCACCTGGTGAATCACCTGCCCGGTAGACGGGTTATAGACGTCGGCACTACGACCGCTGTCGTTGACCAGTTCACCGTTGATCAAATGCTGGATAAGGCTCATGCAGGGCTCCTGAAAAATTGTTCTATATAGAAGGAGAAATCAGTCGATCTTGTTCAGCACTTCGCCGACCGCGTCAAACAGACGGTCCAGGTCCTGCGGCTTGCTGTTGAAGGTTGGCCCGAACTGCAGGGTGTCGCCGCCAAAACGCACATAGAAACCGGCCTTCCACAACGCCATGCCGGCCTCGAATGGACGCACGATGGCATCTCCATCACGTGGGGAAATCTGAATCGCACCGGCCAGGCCGTAGTTGCGAATGTCGATCACATTCTTGCTGCCCTTCAAACCGTGCAGCGCATTCTCAAAGTGCGGCGCGACTTCGGCTACGCTCTGCACCAGGTTTTCTTTCTGCAACAGGTCCAATGCCGCCAAGCCCGCCGCGCAAGCTACCGGGTGCGCCGAGTAGGTGTAGCCGTGGGGGAATTCCACTGCGTATTCCGGCGTCGCCTGGTTCATGAAGGTCTGGTAGATCTCGCTGCTGGCAATCACCGCGCCCATCGGAATCGCGCCGTTGGTGACTTGCTTGGCAATGCACATCAGGTCCGGGGTCACGCCGAAGCTGTCGGCACCGAACATCGAGCCGGTGCGGCCAAAGCCCGTGATCACTTCGTCGAACACCAACAGGATATTGTGCTGGTCGCAAATTTCGCGCAGACGCTTGAGATACCCCTGCGGTGGCACCAATACCCCAGCGGAACCGGCCATAGGCTCGACAAATACGGCCGCAATGTTCGACGCGTCATGCAGCTCGATCAGCTTGAGCAACTCATCGGCCAAGGCAATACCGCCCTGCTCCGGCATGCCCCGGGAGAAAGCGTTGCTGGCCAGCAAGGTGTGAGGCAGATGGTCAACATCCATCATCGCCTGGCCAAACAGCTTACGGTTACCGTTCACACCGCCCAGGCTGGTACCGGCAATGTTCACGCCGTGGTAACCACGGGCGCGACCAATCATCTTGGTCTTCGTGGCCTGACCTTTCAGGCGCCAGTAGGCCCGCACCATCTTCACCGCCGTATCGGCACATTCAGAGCCCGAATCGGTGAAGAACACATGATTCAGGTTGCCTGGGGTCAGCTCGGTGATTTTTTCCGCCAACTGGAAGGACAACGGATGACCGTACTGGAAGCCTGGAGAGTAGTCCAAGGTGCCCAATTGCTTGGCGACCGCTTCCTGGATTTCCTTGCGCGTATGCCCGGCGCCACAGGTCCAAAGGCCCGACAACGAATCATAGACCTTGCGCCCCTTGTCATCGGTCAACCAGCTACCTTCGGCGGCCACGATCAGGCGTGGATCGCGCTGGAAGTTGCGGTTGGCGGTGTAAGGCATCCAGTGCGCATCCAGCTTCAATTGGCTGGCCAGGGACGATGGGGCGTTTTCGGGCATGTTCATCAGCAAAACCTCGCAGGGCAAAAGGCAGCGTCGGGATTGAAAAAGCGTTGTTGCAGCTAAATTGCCACGGGGATAAAGTCGGTGAAATCCAACTCTTCTAACCTTCAGTCAGGACTTCACTAAACTATGAGCAGCCGTCGTCCCGACCCTTTGGCCCAAGTCAGTGACTTCGATATTCGCCTGCTGCGCATCTTTCGCAGCGTAGTGGAGTGCGGCGGCTTCTCGGCAGCGGAAACCGTTCTCGGCATCGGGCGCTCGGCCATCAGCCAGCAGATGAGCGACCTTGAGCAACGACTCGGGCTACGACTCTGCCAACGCGGCCGCGCCGGTTTTTCCCTGACGGAAGAAGGCCGCGAGGTCTATCAATCTGCCCTGCAACTGCTGAGTGCCCTGGAAAGTTTTCGCACCGAGGTCAACGGCCTGCACCAACATTTGCGCGGCGAGTTGATCATTGGCCTCACCGATAACCTTGTCACTCTGCCCCATATGCGCATCACCCACGCATTGGCGCAGTTGAAAGAACGCGGCCCGGACGTGCAGATCCAGATCCGCATGATCGCCCCCAATGAAGTGGAGCAAGGCGTACTCGACGGTCGCCTGCACGTCGGTGTGGTGCCCCAGGCCAGCGCACTGTCGGGCCTGGAATACCAGCCGTTGTACAGCGAACGTTCCTTGCTCTATTGCGCGGTCGGCCACCCGCTGTTTTACGCCGACAACAAGCAACTCGACGACGAGCGCGTCGACAGCCAGGACGCCATCGCCCCCACCTTCCGCTTACCCGCGGAAATCCAGGCCCATTACCAGGCGCTCAACTGCACCGCCAGTGCCTCAGACCGTGAAGGCATGGCGTTCCTGATTCTCACCGGGCGTTATATCGGCTACTTGCCCGATCACTACGCCAGCCTATGGGTACAACAAGGCCGACTGCGTGCGCTGAAACCGGCTACACGTTTTTACGATTTGAGCCTGGCATCGGTCACGCGCAAGGGCCGTCGCCCTCATTTGGTGCTGGAAAGCTTCCTTGAAAGCCTGGCCGCCACCCGCTGATTCGGGCGTCGCACAAAAAGCTGAGCACTTGGACAGCTTTTTGCAAGGACTCAAGGACCTTGAACCGTCCGCCTTGAGTTGACCCGCCATGCCCCCAGAATCCTCCAGCCCCAGCGACCTCATCTACGGCCTCAACGACCGGCCGAAACCACTGCCGGCTCTGCTCGCGGCGCTGCAACATGTGCTGGCGGCGTTCGTCGGCATTATCACGCCGCCTCTGATTATTGGCTCCACCCTCGGCCTCACCGCCCACTTGCCCTACCTGATCAGTATGGCGTTGATGGTTTCCGGCGTAGGCACCTTCATCCAGGCACGCAGGCCGTTTGGTATCGGTGCCGGCATGATCTGCCTGCAAGGCACCAGCTTTGCGTTTCTCGGCGCGGTGTTGTCTGCAGGCTTTCTGGTGAAACAACGCGGCGGCAGCCCGGAAGACATTCTGGCGATGATTTTCGGCGTGTGCTTCTTCGGCGCGGCGGTACAGATTGTATTGAGCCGCTTTATCGGCCAGCTGCGCCGCGTGATCACACCGCTGGTGACCGGCATTGTGATTACGCTGATCGGCATCAGCCTGATCAAAGTGGGTATCACCGACCTCGGCGGCGGTTTCAATGCACCGGACTTCGGCGCCCCCGCCAACTTGGCGCTGGGCCTGTTCGTGGTTTTGACGATCATCCTGCTCAACCGCTCGAACACTCCCTGGGTGCGCCTGTCGGCCATCATCATCGGCCTGGCCCTGGGCAGCCTCGCGGCGTGGTTCAGCGGTAAACTTGTTCCCCAGGCTTTGCCTGACCTGCCATTGGTCAGCCTGCCTACACCATTCCGCTTTGGTTTCAACTTCGACTGGAGCGCCTTCCTGCCGATTGCGCTGATTTATCTGATCAGCAGCATCGAAACCGTCGGCGATCTCACCGCCAATTGCATGATTGCCCGCCAGCCCATCAGCGGCCCTTCTTATATCAGCCGGCTCAAGGGCGGCGTCCTCGGCGATGGGGTGAGTTGCATGATCGCCGCAACCTTCAGCGCCTTCCCCAACACCACGTTTGCGCAGAACAATGGCGTGATCCAACTCACCGGCGTGGCCAGTCGCTACGTCGGTTTGTACATCGGTGTGTTGTTGTTCTGTCTGGGCCTGTTTCCGCTGATCGGCGCCGTGCTGCAGCAAATCCCCAAGCCAGTGCTGGGCGGCGCGACCCTGGTGATGTTCGGCAGTGTGGCCGCAGCCGGCGTGCGCATTCTCGCCCAGGCACCGCTGGATCGACGCAGCATGCTGATTATCGCCACCTCGTTCGGTGTTGGCCTGGGTATCGCCGCGCAACCTAACCTGCTGCACCTGATGCCGACACTGGTGCAGAACCTGTTCGACTCCGCCATCACCAGCGGCGGTATCACCGCCATCCTCCTGTGCCTGTTACTGCCGGAGGCCAAGGCAAGTACCACCGCAGCAAACCACACCCCGGAACGCGACAGCCTGGAACCGCTTTGACGGTTTTATTGCATCAGGACTTGTCTGAGGCTTGAGGGTGGGTTATCTGTGCACACGTCGTCTCTATCGATCAGCACGGAAACCTCCATGAGCCTCGAAGTTCCTGCCCACAGCAACCACGGCGGTAAACCCGCCAGCCGCATTCGGCAAAAGAATGAACAAGCGATTCTCCAGGCTGCTGAAGATGAATTCGCGCGCCATGGCTACAAAGGCACCAGCATGAACACCATCGCTGCCAGCGCCGGGCTGCCCAAGGCCAACTTGCACTACTACTTCACCAACAAGCTGGGCCTGTACATCGCAGTGCTGAGCAACATCCTCGAACTCTGGGACAGCACCTTCAACGCGCTGACCGCCGAGGATGACCCGGCCGTGGCGCTCGCTCGTTACATCCGCACCAAGATGGAATTCTCGCGCCGCCAACCCCAAGCCTCGCGGATCTTCGCCATGGAGATCATCAGCGGTGGCGAATGCCTCACTGAATATTTCGGCCAGGACTATCGGGCCTGGTTCAGTGGCCGTGCCGCAGTGTTCCAGGCGTGGATTGACGCCGGCAAAATGGACCCCGTCGACCCCGTGCATCTGATCTTCCTGCTGTGGGGCAGCACCCAGCACTACGCTGACTTCGCCACCCAGATCTGCCGCGTCACCGGTCGCACCAAGCTGACCAAGCAGGACATGGAAGATGCCGGCACCAATCTGATCCATATCATTCTCAAAGGCTGCGGCATCAAGCCAGCCCTATAAACGAAGCGATTTATGTCTTTTACGCTCACCGGTTTTTGCGAGTTTCGTGAAGAAATACGCAAAAGCCGCTTTATCACCTTGGCGGCGCCGATTACCAGCCCGCAGGACGCCCAAGCGTTTTTCGAGCGACACAGCGACCTGAACGCCACGCACAACTGCTGGGCCTGGAAGCTGGGCGATCAATACCGCAGCAGCGATGACGGCGAACCCGGTGGCACCGCCGGGCGCCCGATCCTCGCGGCCATCGAGGCCCAGGGCTTTGATCAGGTGGCCGTATTGGTGATCCGCTGGTACGGCGGCATTCAACTGGGCACGGGTGGCTTGGCCCGTGCCTATGGCGGCGGGGCCAATAAATGCCTGCAAAATGCCGAGCGCATCGAGCTGATCAGCCGCGTACCCCTGAGCTGCGCCTGTGGCTTCTCCGAGCTGAACCTGGTGAAGCTGCGCGTCGCTGAACTCGGCGGGATTGTGGTGGAAGAAACCTTCACCGCCAACGGTGTAGAGCTGCAACTCGCCCTGGGGGAGGCGCACATCGACACCCTGCAAACCCAGCTCGCCGACCTGAGCCGTGGGCGCATCCTGCTCGAACGCTGAAACTGCTACTGTTATGCGCTGAACTCCCTGAACTGCGATTTCAAAGGAAGCCTTTCATGTCTACGCCAAAAACCGCACTGATCATCGGCGCCTCGCGCGGGCTGGGCCTTGGCCTGGTCAAGCAACTGCTCCAGGACGGCTGGGACGTGACCGCCACCGTGCGCGATCCGAACAAGGCCGATGCCCTGAAAGCCGTGGGGCCGGTGCAGATCGAGAAGTTGGATATGGACGACCAGCAAGCCGTGATCGCCCTGGCCCAACGCCTGAAAGACCGCACCTTCGACCTGCTGTTCGTCAACGCCGGCGTCAAGGGCCCGGCCAACCAGGAGCCCGGCCACGCGACCCTGGCGGAAGTCGGCCAGTTGTTCTTCACCAACGCCGTGGCGCCAATCAACCTGGCCCAGCGCTTTGTCGGGCAGATCCGCAAAGACACCGGCGTGCTGGCCTTCATGAGTTCGGTACTGGGCAGCGTGACCATTCCCGACGGCTCGGACCTGGCGCTGTACAAGGCCAGCAAGGCCGCCCTCAATTCGATGACCAATAGCTTTATCACGCAACTGGGCGAGCCCAAGCCGACGGTGCTGTCGCTGCATCCAGGTTGGGTGAAGACCGACATGGGCGGCGAAAATGCCCACATCGACGTCGAGACCAGCGTGCGCGGCCTGGTGGACCAGGTAAATGCCTACACCGGCAAAGGCGGCCATCACTTCGTCGACTACAAGGGCGACACCATCACCTGGTAATCCCCAAACTGTAGGAGCGAGCTTGCTCGCGAAAAACGCCCAGGCACCGCGTCAAACCAGACTGCCCGCGTCATCCCTGACGATTTTTCGCGAGCAAGCTCGCTCCCACAGAGGTAAACTGCCCACCTCGCCCTCCCCGGCGACCCTGGATCAGCAGACAGGGCAACACTGAGCTGGCAAACCTGAACCCATCATTCAGAGGAGCCGGCCAATGCCTGCGACCCGTATCTGGTTAAAAAACCCCCTCGCGATATTCACTGCCAATCGCCTTGATGCCCGTGGCGGCCTGGTGCTGCAAGACGGTGTCATCACAGAAGTGCTGGCCCAAGGGCAGGCACCTGCACAACCCTGCGCACAGGTGTTCGATGCCCGCGAGCATGTGGTGCTGCCTGGGCTGATCAATACCCACCACCACTTCTATCAAACCCTGACCCGCGCCTGGGGCCCAGTGGTCAACCAGCCGCTGTTTCCCTGGCTGAAAACCCTGTACCCGGTATGGGCGCGGCTCACCCCGGAAAAACTCGCCCTGGCCAGCAAAGTCGCCCTGGCCGAATTGCTGCTCTCGGGCTGCACCACGGCGGCCGATCACCACTACCTGTTCCCCGATGGTTTGGAAAACGCCATTGATGTGCAGGTAGGCAGCGTGCGTGAACTGGGGATGCGCGCCATGCTCACCCGCGGTTCCATGAGCCTGGGCGAAGCCGATGGCGGCCTGCCACCGCAGCAAACCGTGCAGCAAGGCCAGGTGATTCTCGAAGACAGCCAGCGCCTGATCCGCGAATATCACCAGCGCGGTGACGGTGCGCAGATCCAGATCGCCCTGGCGCCGTGCTCGCCGTTTTCCGTCACCCCCGAAATCATGCAAGCCAGCGCCGAGCTGGCCAACCAGCTGGACGTGCGCCTGCACACCCATTTGGCGGAAACCCTCGATGAGGAAGATTTCTGCCTGCAACGCTTCGGGCTGCGTACCGTGGATTACCTCGACAGCGTCGGCTGGCTCGGCCCGCGCACCTGGCTGGCCCACGGCATTCACTTCAACCCGGACGAAATAGCGCGCCTGGGCGCAGCCGGCACCGGCATCTGCCATTGCCCAAGCTCGAATATGCGCCTGGCCTCCGGCATCTGCCCCACTCTGGACCTGCTCGCCGCCGGCGCCCCGATCGGCTTGGGCGTGGACGGCTCGGCCTCCAACGACGCTTCGAACATGATCCTTGAAGCCCGCCAGGCCCTGTACATCCAGCGCCTGCGCTACGGCGCGGAAAAGATCACCCCCGAAGGCGTATTGGGCTGGGCCACCAAGGGCTCGGCGCAGTTGCTGGGGCGCACAGACATTGGCGAGTTGGCCGTCGGCAAGCAGGCGGACCTGGCACTGTTCAAGCTCGATGAGCTGCGCTTCTCCGGCAGCCATGACCCCATTTCCGCACTGCTGCTGTGCGGCGCGGACCGGGCAGACCGAGTGATGATCGCGGGTCAATGGCGGGTGATTGATGGTCAAGTCGAAGGCCTGGACCTCAAGGGCTTGATCGCCGATCACAGCCAGGCCGCGCGCCATTTGATCGCGGGCACCTAAGCCAGGCGCCAATCAAAATGTGAGAGCGGGCTTCTGTGGCGAGGGAGCTTGCTCCCGCTGGGGTGCGTAGCGCCCCCAAAAACCGGCTCCCCCATTGGATCTGCGGCGCCTTTCAAATCGGGTTACAGCCCCAACAGCGACAGCATGATAAAGGTCGCAAACAACACAAAATGCGTCATCCCTTCTATCGCATTGGTTTCACCATCGTTGAGGTTGATCGCGCTGACGATCAGCGTGATAAACACCATCACCGTTTGCACCGGCGTCATCGCCATCTGGAACGGCTGCCCGGTGTAGAGCGCCATGGCTTCCATCACCGGCACCGTCAGGATCACCGTGGACAACGAAGCCCCCAGCGCGATGTTGACCACCGATTGCATGCGGTTGGCCAACGCGGCGCGCAATGCCGTGAGGATTTCCGGAGCGGCCGAGATAGCCGCCACCACAATCGCGGTAATCACTGGTGGTGCGCCTGTGCCTTCCAGGCCCAGGTCGAGGGTCTTGGACATCACCTCGGCCAGCGCGCCAATCACGATCACCCCAAACACCAGGGTCGCAATGGAAAACGTCAGGCTGACAGACGGCGCGTGCTCGTCTTCCGGCTGTTTCTTACGGCGTTTCTCCGGGTAGCTGTAGCTGAAGAAATAACTGTGCGGCCCCACCTGCATGCGCAGGAACAAGGTGTAAAGCACCACCATCGCGCCAATGGTGAAGGCCGAGTAAATTTTCCAGTCCGCTTCGGGGATAAATTCCGGTACCACCATCGACACCCCCATGGCGGTAAGAATCATCACACTGTAGGTGCGCGCCGAGTCATCGTTGTAGGACTGTTCGCCATGCTTGATGCCGCCCATCAGCGCGGCCAGGCCGAGGATACCGTTGATATCGAGCATCACCGCTGAGTAGATGGTGTCGCGCACCAGGGTGGGCGATGGCTCGTTACTCATCATGATCGCCAGGATCACCACTTCCACCAATACCGCGGCGAGGGTCAGGATCATGGTGCCGTAGGGGTCGCCGACTTTTTCCGCCAACTGTTCGGCGTGATGGGCCACGCGCATCGACGCCATCACGATAAACGCGATCAGCGCAAAGCCGGCCAGCAACGCAACCAGTTGGCCGCTGTGGAGCATCCAGTGCTCCAGCGGGTAGGCGGCGATGGCGGCAATCAGCGCCAGCAGCATGAATTTTTCTTGCTTGAGGGATGTGAGCATTCCGGGCCTTTTCGTACAGCGAATCAGTCATTGATGGGGTACAGACTGCGCCGAGCCGCTAACGTTTCGTTACACCTTAGTTCAGGCCGCCCTTGCGTGAGTGACAGAAATACTCTCCTGCTGGTCAGGTTTTGCCGATTATTTCAGCCATGGCCTGTAGAATGCCGCCATTGCACCTGATGAGATTTTAAAAATGTACGATTGGCTCAACGCCCTGCCCAAGGCTGAATTGCACCTGCACCTGGAAGGCTCGCTGGAGCCTGAGTTGCTGTTCGCCCTGGCCGAGCGCAACAAGATTGCGCTGCCATGGAACGACGTCGAAACCCTGCGCAAAGCCTACGCCTTCAACAACCTGCAAGAGTTTCTCGACCTATATTACAAGGGCGCCGATGTGCTGCGCACGTCCCAGGACTTCTACGACCTGACCTGGGCTTACCTGCTGCGCTGCAAAGCTCAGAACGTGATCCACACCGAACCCTTCTTCGACCCGCAAACCCACACCGACCGTGGCGTGCCGTTCGAAGTGGTGCTCAACGGCATCGCCGCTGCGCTTAAAGACGGCGAGCAGCAACTGGGCATCACCAGCGGTTTGATCCTCAGCTTCCTGCGCCACCTGAGCGAAGACGAAGCGCAGAAAACCCTCGACCAGGCGCTGCCGTTCCGTGACGCGTTCGTGGCCGTCGGCCTGGACAGCTCGGAAATGGGCCACCCACCGAGCAAGTTCCAGCGCGTGTTCGACCGTGCCCGTCACGAAGGCTTCCTGACCGTGGCCCACGCCGGTGAAGAAGGCCCGCCCGAGTACATCTGGGAAGCCATCGACCTGCTGAAAATCCAGCGCATCGACCACGGCGTGCGAGCCATTGAAGATGAACGCCTGATGCAGCGCATCATCGACGAACAGATCCCGCTGACGGTATGCCCGCTGTCCAACACCAAGCTCTGCGTGTTCGACGACATGGCCCAGCACAACATCCTCGACATGCTCGAGCGTGGTGTAAAAGTCACCGTGAACTCGGACGACCCTGCCTACTTCGGCGGTTATGTCACCGAGAACTTCCACGCGCTGCACACCTCCCTGGGCATGACCCAGGACCAGGCCAAACGCCTGGCGCAGAACAGCCTGGATGCGCGGCTCGTGAAACCGTAACTGAATAGACTTGGACTCAACCTGTGGGAGCTGGCTTGCCTGCGATAGCGGTGTATCAGCCAGCCTCTTATTGCCTGACCTACCGCTATCGCGGGCAAGCCCGGCTCCCACATGGCCCCATCAGCTTCAAGCCTGGGTGAGTTCTTCCAGGGTCTTGCCCTTGGTCTCCATCCCGAACAGCCACACCACCAGCGCCGCCACCGCAAAGCACAGCGCGCCCAAGGCAAATACCCCGCCCTGCCCGGTTATCGGGAACACCAACCCGGTCACCAACGGCCCCAGCAACGAACCAACCCGCCCAATCGCCGACGCAAACCCCGAGCCGGTTGCACGTGCCGAGGTGGGATACAACTCCGGCGTGTAGGTGTACAGCACCGCCCACATGCCAAACAGGAAGAACTGCATCAACAACCCCGAGGTGATCAGCAGGCCCACGTTGCCGCCAAACACTGCGCTCTGCCCATACAGAAACGCCATCACCCCGCCGCCCAGCAGGGTCACCACGCACACAGGCTTGCGTCCCCAGCGCTCCACCAACCACGCGGCCATCAAAAAACCTGGGATTCCGCCCAGGGAAATGATCACCGTGTAATACACCGACTGAGTCACGGCAAAACCCGATTGCTGCAACAACGCACTCAACCACGACGTCAGCCCGTAGAACCCAAGCAGGGCGAAGAACCACACACTCCAGATCATCATCGTGCGTTGGCGGTACTGCGCCGACCACAGCTGCTGGAACGCGGAGAAAAACGTCCCCGGCGTACTCTCTACCCGTGGCAAAGCAACTGGCTCCGGCAAGTCGGCGCCGCCCAGGGAATCGCGCACCTTCTGCTCGATGCCAAGCAAGACCTTGTCCGCCGCCTCATGGCGCCCAGCCTGTTCCAGCCAACGCGGCGACTCCGGGATAAAGAAACGGATGGCCAGCACGAACACCGCCGGTACCGCCAGCACCAGGAAGATGTCGCGCCAGCCAATCACCGGCAACAAGAAGTAAGACAGTACGCCCGCAGCCACAAAGCCCAACGGCCAGAAACCATCCATCAAGGCGATATAGCGCCCGCGTCTTTTGGCGGGGATCAGCTCCGACAGCATCGACTGGGCAATGGGAAACTCCATGCCCATGCCAATGCCCAGCAGGATCCGAAACAACGTCAGCGTCTCCACCGTCTGGGCCGTGGAACACAAATAGCTCGCCAACCCCCAGAGGACGATGCTCCACTGAAACACCGGTTTTCGACCGAATCGATCAGCAAGCATCCCGGACAGCGAAGCGCCCACCACCATGCCGAAAAAACTCGAACTGGCCAGCAACCCGGCCTGGGCCGTGCTCAGGCCAAACTCGGTTTTGATCGAGCCCAACAGGAAGGTCATCATCGCCAGGTCCATGGAGTCAAAGAAAAACGCCAGGGCGATGATGATGAAAATGATTCGGTGGTAACCGCTGATGGGCAACCGTTCCAGGCGTTCCGCCGCGCTATAACCCTGCCTACCCATGCCACACCCCTCGTATGAAAAATCCCCCTTGCGAGTGTGCGGCATCGTTTGCGCCGGCTATTGCTGGATGCGACCTGACGACAGCTGAGAACGACGCCAGCGCCTGTAGGAGCGAGCTCGCTCGCGAAGATCGTCAACGATAACGCGGGGTTTCTGGATAAAACGCGGCGCACTCGAGTTTTTCGCGAGCAAGCTCGCTCCTACAGTTTGGCGATGCGGGCTATGTGCTCAAGTCCCACATCAGTAACAGACAAGGCCCGTGACTCGTTGATCACGCTGATCCAGTTCGCCTGCAGAAACAGTTGCATCAAGCCCGCCCCCAACGCACCGCCCAGGTGGGGTTGCTGCTGGCTCCAGTCGAAACAGTCGCAGGCCAGCGGCGATGCCAATGCCTGGGTAAAAATGCCCAACTGCGCCAACGCCTGCACGCCATTGGGCGTCACCTCTGTACGCGGCTCATGGCGCTCGATCCACCCGGCCTCAAGCATCCGTTGATACAACTGCGCTGCCAGCTCGCCGCCGAGGTGTCCATGGCACCAGCGGGCACGGCGCAGCAATGGCGGTGCGCGCAGCGCCGTTGGCAAAACATCAGGTGTGCTGCGGGCCGCGCTGGCCATAGTGGTGCTGGCCAGCGCATCAATGGCGGCACTGACATCGGCCGCCGCTACACGAAACAGGCGCTGGCCCCGCCGCGCCTCGATCCGCAACAGGCCGCTGCCGGACAGCCGCGCCAAATGTGCATTGGCTGACGCCGGCGACAGCCCGGCCAGCGTCGCCAGCTCTTCGGAAGTCTTCGCCGAACCGTCCATCAAGGCCCAGAGCATGGCCGTGCGTTTAGGCTCGGCGAGCAAGCTGGCGATCTGACTGATGCAAGGTGCTGCTCCCATGTATTCACTCCCTGTTAAACCATTTTTCTGCTGCGGTTGACGCCCAAGTATAGGTGCGCAGGCAGTAGGTTCCCCGGTGTCTGACGGTGCAAATCAGGACAAGATATGAGTGAAACTTCCGAGCGTGGCGCAGGCTATTGACGAGAAGCCATTCGTCCCGGTCGCTGGGCCGTCAATGTCGCACAACGGGACACGAGCATGTCCCGCAGCAGATTGATGGGTTTACTCAATTGCGCACGGTGGGCGCACAGCAGGTTGAGCGGGGTGCGCTCGCCCTGCAGTTCCGGCAGGATCAGACGCAAGCGCCCGGCCAGCACATCGGTGCTCACATCCAGCCAGGACTTGTAGGCGATGCCCATGCCCGCCACCGCCCAGCGGCGCACCACATCGGCGTCATCGCTGAAGCGATCGCCGCTGACCGTCAGGCCCACATGACGCTTGCCATCGTAAAAACCCCAGTGGTCGTGGACGCGGCTGCCGAGCATGTACAGCAGGCAATTGTGCTGGGCCAATTGCTCCAGATGGCGCGGCTCGCCATGCCGGGCGAGGTAACTGGGGGCGGCGCAGAGTACGCGAATATTGTCCGGAGCAATGGGCAGCGCAATCAGGCTGGAGTCTTCGGGTTCGCCGTAACGCAGGGCAATGTCCACGGGCTGGCGGAACAGGTCGGCGATGCGATCACCGAGCAACAGGCGCACGTTCAGTTGCGGATGCTCCTGCTGGAACGCATCCAGCCACGGCAACAGCTGGTTGCGACCGAAATCCGAGGGCGCCGACAATTGCAGCACACCACTGACATGATCCTGGCCACTGGCCAATAGGCGCCGCCCTTCATCCAGCGCGCTCAGTGACGCCCGCGCGTACGCAAGGAAGCCCTCGCCTTCGGCTGTCAGGCGCAGGCTGCGGGTGGAGCGCGCCAGCAAGCGCGTACCCAGTTGCTGTTCGATACGCTTGAGCGCGGCACTGGCCACCGCCGGTGACAGGTCCATGACCCGCGCCGCAGCCGACAGGCTACCCAAGTCGGCGGCCCGCACAAACAACTGCAAATCATCAAAACGCAGCATGCATTTCCGCTCATTATCAATATTTGGTTGAAACAGCCTGCTGTTTTAGCCGCTTTTATCGGCGTGGGAAATAGCCAATCATCTGCCCATCCCGTTAGCCCGTGCCCGGAGTCGACTATGTCCACCGCTTTTAATGTCATCGCCACGCTGATCGCCAAACCCGGCCAGCACGCCACCCTGGAAACCCTGCTGCGCGGCCTGCTGGAACCGACCCGCCTGGAAGCCGGTTGCGAGCAGTACGACCTGCACCAGGACCTGCAGCACCCCGAGACTTTCTACATGCTCGAGCGCTGGAGCGACGACGCTGCACTGGCCGACCACGACCAGAGCGCGCATATCCAGAGCTTTCGCGCCAAGGCCGCCGATGTGATCGAACACTTCGAACTCAAGCGCCTGAAATTTCTCGCCTGATCCCGCCTTTTTGTAGGAGCGAGCTTGTTCGCGAAAACCCAAGGACGGCGCGCGAAACCAGAAACACCGCGTCATCGTTAACGATCTTCGCGAGCAAGCTCGCTCCTACCTTGACCGTATTCACTTGGAGTCATCATGAAAGCCATTGCCTACTACGCCTCACTGCCGATCAACGATCCAGAATCCCTGCAAGACATCGAACTACCAGCCCCCGTGGCCGGCCCCCGTGACCTGTTGGTGGAAGTCAAAGCCATCTCGGTCAACCCGGTGGACACCAAGGTGCGCCAGAACGTCGCCCCGGAAAATGGCGCCGCCAAGGTGCTGGGTTGGGACGTGGCGGGTGTGGTCAAGGCGGTCGGCAGTGACGTGACGTTGTTCAAGGCCGGCGACAAGGTGTACTACGCCGGTTCCCTGGTACGCCCAGGCGGCAACAGCGAATTGCACACAGTTGATGAGCGCATCGTCGGCCATATGCCCCAAAGCCTGGGGTTTGCCGAAGCGGCCGCATTGCCATTGACCGCTATCACTGCGTGGGAGCTGTTGTTCGAACGTTTGCAGGTCGCTGAAGGCAAAGACGATCAAGGCCAGAGTCTGCTGATCGTCGGCGCTGCCGGTGGTGTGGGGTCGATCCTGACTCAGTTGGCCAACCAGCTCACCGCGTTGAAGGTCATCGGCACCGCCTCGCGCCCCGAGACTCACGCATGGGCCAAGGCCCTGGGAGCACACGTGGTGATCGACCACAGCCAGCCGCTGAGCGAAGTGTTGAAACAGGCCGGGCACGGGCAAGTGACCCACGTCGCCAGCCTGACCCAGACCGAGCAACACTTGGACCAACTGGTCGAAGCACTGCAACCCCAAGGCAAGCTGGCGTTGATCGACGATCCCAAGGCCCTCGATGTGAGCAAGCTCAAGCGCAAGAGCCTGTCGCTGCACTGGGAGTTCATGTACACCCGTTCGATGTTCGAAACGCCAGACATGATCGAGCAGCACAACCTGCTCAATCGCGTGGCCGAACTGATCGACGCCGGCACCCTGAAAACCACGGTGGGCGAGCACTTCGGCGTGATCAATGCGGCGAACCTGCGCCGCGCCCACGCTCTACTGGAAAGCGGCAAGGCCAAGGGCAAGATCGTGCTGGAAGGGTTCTGAAAAAACGGCTGTCAGTGTCGTCTGTTATCCACGTAGGTAACGGACGACACCATTAGTCCGAGAGTTGATCCTTGTCATATTTATGCGCCCGTTCAGGTTTATATTGGCCGCCTTTGCCACGATTCTTTTACGTGAGGAAGTCAGCAATGAAAATCCTGATAAAAGCGTTAGCAAAATCCCCAGGCAGCCAATGGCAAGTTCGTCTCGACGGCGAGGCCATCACCTTTCGCAGTGAAGCCGAGGCCCGCGCCTTCGCCGACACGCTGCAGGCCCGGATCCAGGCGCCCCATCGCTTCCCTCTCAACCAGCAACGTTCCGCTGGCTAAACCGAACTTCAGACCTGCGCCTGTACGGCCCTTGCCCGTTGCAGGCGCTGGGTCGCCATGGCAATGGTCACCGCCAGCACCCCGCAGAGGCTGATGACCATGGCCATCGGCATCGCCGTGCCGTCGTGCAACACACCGACCAACGACGCCGCCCCTGCAGCCACACCGAACTGAATGCAACCGAGCAACGCCGATGCGCTGCCGGCCCGAGCCCCCTGCCCGCTCATGGCACAGGCCGAGGTATTCGGCAAAATGCAGCCCAGACTGGCGATACAGATAAACAGCGGCACCAATAACGGCCATAGTGCCTCAGTGCGCAACGCGGCAATTCCCAACAGCGTCAACGCCGCCGCCACGTACACCCACACGGTACGCGACAACAAAAACGCCGGGCCGCGCTTGGCGAGCAATCTTGCGTTCAGTTGCGCCACCAGGATAAAGCCCGCGGCGTTGGAGCCAAACAACCAGCCGTAATGCTCGGCCGGTACGCCATAGAGCTTGATAAACACGAAGGGGGAACCGGCGATGTAGGCAAACATCCCGGCAATCGAGATGCCGCCGGTCAAGGCATAGCCCAGGTACACCCGGTCTGACAGTAGCGAGCCGTAGCGGCGCAACGAGCCCGACAACGGCTGGCGCGGCTGATTGGCCGGGAAGGTTTCCGGCAACCCGACCGCCACGGCGATGGCCGCCATCACGCTGAACAACGACAACGCCAGGAAAATCGACTGCCAGCCCCACACGCCGACCATCAGGCCACCGGCCAACGGCGCCAGGATCGGGGCCAGGCCGGTCACCAGCATCAGTTGCGAATACACCTTGGCCGAACCCACGGCATCGCATTTGTCACTGACCACCGCCCGGGAAATCACCATGCCCGCACACCCGCCAAGGGCCTGCACGAAGCGTGCACCGATCAGCCATTCCAGGGACGGCGCATACGCACAAGCGAAAGACGCGAGGGTAAACAGGGTGACGCCGCTGAGCAACGGCACGCGCCGGCCAAAGCGGTCGGCCAGCGGCCCGTAGATCAATTGGCCAATAGCCAGGCCCGCGAAATACACCGCCAGGGTCAGCTGGATATGTTTTTCGTCAGTGGCGAAGGCCGAGGCCATTGCCGGAAATCCCGGCAGGTAAAAGTCGATCGCCAACGGCGCGAAGGCGCTCAAGGCGCCCAGAATCAGGATTATGCGAAGGTTCATCAGACACCCAAGTGAGTCGGCAGCTCGACAGTCTAGCCGCGCTTGGGTGCCATGAACATTACGTTAGGTGGCTAACGATCAGAAAATCACGCCAACTTGACGCTGTAGCCTTCCTCGGCAATCAGATCGATCACTTGGTCAGAGGACAGACTGCTTGCCACCCGCACTTCTTTAGCCTTCAAGTCGACCTCCACACTTGCTGCCGAATCCTTGCTCTGTACCGCCTGGGTCACCGCTTTAACGCAATGGCCACAGGTCATTCCTTCAACGCTGAATATTTGCATGACATGACTCCTTTGATGAGGTTGAGCCCAGTGTCGAGCTTGCCATGATGGCAAGGTCAAGTTCTCAGTATTTCTGCCGGGCTGGTATTCGGCGGCGGCGTCGTCCAAGCTTCAACCTCCCTAGCTGTGAACCATGGAGCATTCGCCATGCGCTGGTCGTTTTTTGCCCTTGCCGGCCTGATGAGCCTGCCTGCCGCTGCGCCCCAAGCCCTGGCAGCTGAAGATTATGCGGTGCTGATTATTTCCCGCGAACGCCTGGAAGTGCCGACCCACTGCGAGATCGGCCTGTATATCCAGGACCAACTGGCCGGGCGTCTGTTCCAGGAACAGGCCACCTCCTTCAACCTTCCCCCCGGCGATGTGTCGCTGCGCCTGAAAGTGTTGCCGAGTCAGGCCCCCGGCTGTCTGCCAGGCATGCTCGCGCCTCCCGCGCAGAACATCACCTTGAAAGCCGGTGATGTACGCAAATTACGCATTGCACTGGGCCCGGACGGTATGTACCTCAAAGCGGCGAAACTGGAATACTGAGTAACCCCACGATCGTTCCCACGCTCTGCGTGAGAACGCCTCATCGGACGCGCTGCGTCCCGGGTACAAGGCACTACTTCAACGCCAGGGTGACGCGGAGCGTCACGGGCTGTATTCCCACGCAGAGCGTGGGAACGATCGGCGCAGAGCGTGGGAACGATCGGCGCAGAGCGTGGGAACGATCGGGCTTGACCTTCCCCACAGGTTAAGGTTGATCCTAGTGGCAACTTCTTCTGGAGGACTGCCCCATGAATGGATCCACCACCTTTGACCTGCCCATCGGCGGCATGACCTGTGCCAGCTGTGCCGGGCGGGTCGAACGCGCGCTGGGCAAAGTGCCTGGCGTGCAACGTGTCAGCGTCAACCTGGCCAATGAGCGCGCGCACATCGAAGTACAGGGCCAGATGGACCCCAGCGTGTTGATCGCCGCCGTCGACAAAGCCGGCTACACCGCCAGCCTGCCCCAAAGCGAAACCGCTACCGACGCCGATCAGGCCCGGCGCCTGCGCCGCGAGCGCTGGTCGCTGGTGGCGGGCATTCTGCTGGCGCTGCCCTTGGTGCTGCCGATGCTGGTAGAACCCTTCGGCCTGCACTGGATGCTCCCCGCCTGGATACAGTTTGCCCTGGCCACGCCGGTGCAATTCATCCTGGGTGCGCGCTTCTATGTCGCCGCGTGGAAAGCCGTGCGCGCCGGCGCCGGCAATATGGACCTGCTGGTGGCGATCGGTACCAGTGCCGGCTACGGCTTGAGTATCTATGAATGGCTCACCGCCGCCCCAGGCGTGACGCCGCACTTGTACTTCGAAGCCTCGGCGGTGGTGATCGCCCTGGTGCTGCTGGGCAAATACCTGGAAAGCCGCGCCAAGCGCCAGACCGCCAGCGCCATCCGCGCCCTTGAAGCCTTGCGTCCGGAACGTGCGATTCGCGTGCAGGACGGCCGTGAAGAAGACGTCGCCATCAGTGCGTTGAAGCACGGCGACCTGGTGCTGGTCAAACCCGGCGAACGCTTCCCGGTGGACGGTGAGGTGGTGGAAGGCCAGAGCCATGCCGATGAAGCCCTGATCAGCGGCGAAAGCCTGCCGGTGCCCAAACAACCCGGCGACGCGGTCACCGGTGGCGCCATCAACGGTGAAGGCCGCCTGCTGGTGCGCACCCTGGCCCTGGGCGCGGAAAGCGTGCTGGCGCGCATCATCCGCCTGGTCGAAGACGCCCAGGCCGCCAAGGCACCGATTCAGAAACTGGTGGATAAAGTCAGCCAGGTGTTCGTGCCGGCCGTGCTGGTATTGGCGCTGATTACCGTAGTGGGCTGGTGGCTGTATGGCGCATCCCTGGAAACCGCCATCATCAATGCGGTGGCCGTATTGGTGATCGCCTGCCCTTGTGCCCTGGGCCTGGCCACACCGACCGCGATCATGGCCGGCACTGGCGTCGCCGCACGCCATGGCATTTTGATCAAGGACGCCGAAGCCCTGGAACGTGCCCACGCCGTGAGCGCCGTGGTGTTCGACAAAACCGGCACCCTCACCTCAGGCGCGCCCAACATTGCGCATTTGGCGGCCGTGGATGGTGACGAAGCCCTATTGTTGCAACAGGCCGGCGCCCTGCAACGCGGCAGTGAGCACCCACTGGCCAAAGCCGTGCTGGATGCTTGCCGCGAAAGAGGCTTGGACGTGGCCGATGTGAGCGCCAGCCAATCCCTGACCGGGCGCGGCATTGCCGGTACGCTCGACGGTCGGCCATTGGCGCTGGGTAATCGCCGCTTGCTGGAAGAGACCGGCCTGGACGCAGGCGATTTAGGCCCTCGTGCCAAGGAATGGGAAGCCGAAGGCCGCACCTTGTCCTGGCTGATCGAACAAGGCGCGCGACCTCGTGTGCTGGGGCTGTTTGCCTTTGGCGACACGCTCAAGCCCGGCGCGTTGCAAGCCGTGCAACAACTCAAGGCGCAGCACATCAGCAGCCACCTGATCACCGGCGATAACCACGGCAGTGCACGGGTGGTGGCCGAGGCCCTGGGCATCGACGATGTGCATGCCGAAGTACTGCCCGCCTATAAAGCCGCTGCCGTGGCCGAGCTGAAAAAAACCGGCGTGGTGGCCATGGTCGGCGACGGTATCAACGATGCACCAGCCCTGGCCGCTGCCGATATCGGCATCGCCATGGGCGGCGGCACCGACGTGGCCATGCACGCAGCCGGTATCACCTTGATGCGTGGCGACCCGCGCCTGGTGCCGGCCGCCCTGGAGATCAGCCGCAAAACCTACGCGAAAATTCGACAGAATCTGTTCTGGGCCTTTGTGTATAACTTGATCGGCATTCCCCTGGCCGCCTTCGGCCTGCTCAACCCGGTACTGGCTGGCGCCGCCATGGCCTTGTCCAGCGTCAGCGTGGTGAGTAACGCCCTGCTGTTGAAAACCTGGAAACCCAAGGACTTGGAGGATCAACGCCCATGAACATCGGCCAAGCCGCCCGCACCAGCGGGCTAAGCGCGAAGATGATTCGCTACTACGAAGCCATTGGCCTGCTGAAAACCGCCCACCGCACCGACAGCGGCTACCGGGTGTACGGCCACGACGACCTGCACACCCTGACGTTCATCAAGCGCTCGCGGGACCTGGGGTTTTCACTGGAGGAGGTCGGCAAGTTGCTGACCCTGTGGGAGGACCGGCAGCGGGCCAGCGCCGACGTAAAAGCCCTGGCGCGCCAGCACATCGACGAGCTGAACCACAAGATTCGCGAGCTGGGGCAACTGCGCGATACCTTGCAGGACCTGATGGAGCACTGCCAGGGCGATCACCGGCCCGATTGCCCGATCCTCAAGGAGTTGGCAGCGGGCAACTGCTGCGCCTGACAGACAGCACAATGATCGTTCCCACGCTCCGCGTGGGAATGCCGCTTTCGACGCTCCGCGTCACGCTTTAGGACGCAGAGCGTCCAGGGATGCATTCCCACGCAGAGCGTGGGAACGATCAGCGTCGCTGTAAGTTACTGCATCCAAGGCGGCGGCGGTGGCTCGTCCGGCACTTTGCTTGGTGGCGCATCATCCGCCGCGCGAATCGCCTGGCGACGCTCTTCATCCAGCCGCGCCGCTTCGATTTCGCGGATCACACCGCCCACATCCGCCAGTTCTTCCGGTTCGTCGAACTCACCGGTCAATACACTGGCCGGGTGCAAGGTGCCGGCTTCATACAGCGCCCACATTTCCTTGGCGTACTTGGTTTTCTTCAACTCCGGGGCAAAACGCCCGAAGTAGGAAGCCATGTTGCCAACGTCGCGCTCCAGCATGCTGAACGCGTGGTTGTTACCCGCCGCATCAACCGCCTGGGGCAGGTCGATGATCACCGGGCCCGTAGGCGTGAGCAGTACGTTGAACTCGGAAAGGTCACCGTGCACCAGGCCGGTGCACAGCATCAGCACGATCTGGGAGATCAGGAAAGCGTGGTATTCGCGCGCCTGGTCCGGCTCCAGCACTACGTCATTCAGACGCGGCGCCGCATCGCCGTATTCGTCGGCCACCAGTTCCATCAACAGTACGCCTTCGAGAAAGTCGAACGGCTGGGGCACACGAACGCCCGCACCGGCCAGGCGAAACAGCGCCGCCACTTCCGCGTTCTGCCAGGCATCTTCGGTTTCTTTCTTGCCGAACTTGGAGCCCTTGGCCATGGCTCGTGCCTGGCGGCTGTTACGGACCTTACGGCCTTCCTGGTATTCGGATGCCTGACGAAAACTTCGTTTATTCGCCTCCTTGTAAACCTTGGCGCAACGCAATTCATTGCCGCAGCGCACCACATAAACAGCTGCTTCTTTACCACTCATCAGAGGGCGCAGCACTTCGTCGACCAGACCGTCTTCGATCAGGGGTTCAATGCGTTTAGGAGTCTTCATCAGCTTTTATTGTGGGTCCTGTATTACCAAACACGCGTGTGGCACTCGTTATACGGCAATCGGCTCGCCGGGGGGAGAGGCTACTGACCTCTGACCCCTTGAGAATGCATTCAATGGGCCAATTTTGTCGGCAATCAGCGTTCGATAATCGCCGTCACGCCTTGGCCACCGGCGGCACAAATGGAAATCAGCCCACGGCCCTTGCCCGCCGCATCCAACAATTTAGCCAAGTTGGCGACGATCCGCCCACCGGTGGCGGCAAACGGATGGCCCGCCGCCAGGGAACTGCCCTTGACGTTGAGCCGGCTGCGGTCGATCGACCCCAGCGGTGCGTCCTGGCCCAGGCGGGTCTTGCAATAGTCGGCGTCTTCCCAGGCCTTGAGCGTGCACAGCACTTGGGCGGCGAAGGCCTCGTGGATCTCGTAGTAATCAAAGTCCTGCAAGGTCAGGCCGTTGCGCGCCAGCAAGCGTGGCACCGCATACACCGGCGCCATCAACAGGCCCTCGGCGCCGTGGACGAAATCCACCGCCGCTGCTTCGCCATCGCGCAGGTAAGCCAGGATCGGCAGGCCGCGCTCCTTGGCCCACGCCTCGCTGCCCAGCAGCACCAGAGAGGCACCATCGGTCAGCGGCGTGGAGTTACCGGCGGTGAGCGTGCCCTTTTCGCTGCGCTCGAAGGCCGGCTTGAGGCTGGCGAGTTTTTCCAGGGTCAGGTCGGGGCGCAGGTTGTTGTCGCGGGTGAGGCCGAGAAAGGGCGTGAGCAAATCGTTGTGCCAGCCTTCGGCGTAGGCCGCCGCCATCTTCTGGTGGCTCTCCAGCGCAAGCTGGTCCTGCTCGGCACGAGGGATCTGCCAAGTCTGGGCCATCAGTTCGCAGTGCTGGCCCATGGACAGACCGGTACGCGGTTCGCCGTTGCGCGGCAGTTCCGGCTTGAGGTGATGAGGACGAAGTTGTAACAGGAGTTTTAATTTATCTGCCAGGGATTTGCTGCGGTTGGCTTGCAGCAGGATCTTGCGCAGCCCTTCATTCACACCAATCGGTGCATCCGAGGTGGTGTCCACCCCGCCGGCAATGCCGCATTCGATCTGGCCCAGGGCAATTTTATTGGCCACCAGCAGCGCCGCCTCAAGCCCCGTGCCGCAAGCTTGCTGAATGTCGTACGCAGGGGTTTGCGGTGACAGGCGCGAACCGAGCACGCATTCACGCGTCAGGTTGAAATCACGGGAATGCTTGAGCACCGCGCCGGCGGCCACTTCGCCCATGCGCAGGCCGTGCAGGTTGTAGCGCTCGATCAGGCCCTCCAGCGCGGCAGTCAGCATCGCCTGGTTGCTCGCCGTGGCGTAGGGGCCATTGGATCGGGCGAAAGGAATGCGATTACCGCCAATGATCGCTACACGGCGCAATTGAGTCATGGAAAGCTCCCTTGTGGTGGTGGGTGGAATCATCAAGCCTAGCCTAGGCTCAATCGAACGACTGCCACCCCAGGGTGGTCAACCTTTGAACCCCAGCCTTCGGAGAGCGTTCCATGTCTGACCGTTATATCGACTTCGCCAACTCAAGCCTCGGCCATCGCCTGGTCGCCGCCATTGGCCTGCCGTCACCGGTACGCCTGGAACGCTGGCAAGCCGGGCGCCTGCGCCCGGTCGAAGGTGCGCTGCTGCTGGGCGGTGGCGCATTGGCTACCCAGGTGCTGGCATTTGCCAACCGACTCACCGACGCCGTCTACAGCTACGGCGCCGAAGCCTCGACAGCACCCGCGTGGATTCCAGGACACGGCCCCAAGCTCAAGGCGGTGGTGTTCGATGCCAGCGGTTTGCAGCACACCGACCAGCTCAAGCAGCTGCGCGAATTCTTCCAACCACTGCTTAAAAACCTCGACCACAGTGCCCACTTGGTGATCCTTGGCCGGGCGCCGGAAAGCCTCAGCGATCCGTTCGCCGCCAGCGCCCAGCGCGCCCTGGAAGGGTTCAGCCGCTCTTTGGCCAAGGAGTTGCGCAGCGGTGGCGTGCTGCAGTTGCTGTACGTGGGCGACGGTGCCGAAGGCCAGTTGGAGGGCGCGCTGCGGTTTTTTCTCTCGCCCAAAAGCGCTTATATATCGGGCCAGGTGATTCGCCTGTCAGCTTGCGACACACCGGTGCAAGACTGGACGCGCCCCTTGGCCGGGCGCAAGGCGTTGGTTACCGGCGCCGCTCGAGGCATCGGTGCCTCCATCGCCGAAACCCTGGCCCGCGACGGCGCCGAGGTCATTCTGCTCGATGTGCCCCAGGCCAAGGCCGACCTTGAAGCCCTGGCCGCACGCCTGAATGCACGCACGGTGGCCCTGGATATCTGCGCCGAAGATGCCGCACGCCAACTGATCGAGCACCTGCCAGACGGGCTCGACATCCTGGTGCACAACGCCGGCATCACCCGCGACAAAACCCTGGCCAACATGACCCCGGAATACTGGGACGCAGTGCTGGCGGTCAACCTCAAGGCTGCGCAAGTGCTGACCAAGGCCCTGCTCGACAGCGGCACCCTGCAGGACAATGCACGGGTGGTGTTGCTGGCTTCCATCAGTGGCATCGCCGGCAATCGTGGGCAAACCAACTATGCCGCAAGCAAGGCCGGGTTGATCGGCCTGGCTCAAGCCTGGGCGCCGCTGTTGAAGGAGCGTGGGATCAGCATCAACGCCGTCGCGCCAGGGTTTATCGAAACCCAGATGACCGCGCATATTCCCTTCGCCCTGCGCGAGGCCGGGCGCCGCATGAGTTCCCTGGGCCAAGGTGGCTTGCCCCAGGACGTGGCCGAAGCCGTCGCCTGGCTGAGCCAGCCGGGTTCCGGTGCGGTCAGCGGCCAAGCGCTGCGGGTGTGTGGGCAAAGTCTTCTGGGAGCGTAAGCATGCAATGGCAAACGTTGGACAGCACCCCGCCCCTACTGCCGCTGTATTGGCGTGCGGCGCTCAAGCGCAAGATCACCGGCAGCTCACTGCCCGAATGTGGGTTGCGCTGCCGGATGAGTATCAACCCCAGCGCCGTTGCCGCGTACCGCAAGGTGTGCGGTTTTGCTGACAGCCCGATGCTGCCGGCGACTTATCCGCATATCCTCGCGTTCGGCCTGCAACTGCAACTGCTGACGGACAAGAGCTTTCCGTTTCCGTTGCTGGGGTTGATCCACCTGCGCAATCGCATCCGTATTCATCGCCCGTTGGGTGGCGTGGGTGACGTGAGTGTCGGTGTCTACGCACGTAATCTCAGCCCCCATCCCAAGGGGGCCACCTTTGACATCGTGACGGTTGTCGAGGATGCCCTTGGGCTCTTGTGGGAGGGCGAAAGCCAAATGCTATGTCGGGGCGTAAAGGTTGAAGGCGAAGCTGCGGACAGCGGATCGCAGACTCCAGGAACGCTTACCGAACTGACGCGCTGGAAAGCCCCCCCTGATATTGGCCGACGCTACGCCCGAGTGTCTGGCGACTACAACCCCATCCACCTCAGTACCCCGACCGCGAAGTTGTTCGGTTTTCCCCAGGCCATCGCCCACGGGTTATGGAACAAGGCGCGCACTCTCGCGGCGCTGGCAGAACACTTACCGGCCGCCAATATTGAAATCGACGTCGCGTTCATGAAGCCGGTGCGCCTGCCCAGTGAAGTGATATTGATGAGCAGCGCGGCCGGTTCCAGCGGGACGTTGGAACTCAAAGGCGCTGGGGATATACAACATATGTTGGGGCAGTGGCAGCCGACTGCCTGAAAACCCTGATTAATTGTATATATACACCCTAAGTTATAGCGGACCTTACGAGGTCCGTCTTTATTTACAACACTTTGATTTTACTAATATAAAAATCCTGAAACACCCTTCCATTACACCTTTGGTATTAGTCATTAAGCCGACGATGGCCGGATGTATATAAATCGTTAATACCAAGTTGAGCGTTGCGTGAAAAAGTGCCCTCGCCTGAGATAGCCACACGGACAAACCTATCGTTATCCGAAGAAGTAACGAAGGTTTGAAACAACCAAGGTTGTACCAGGTGCAAGGAACTCAATCATGAAAACTCAAGTCGTGTTTTGGAAAGCAAGTACCGCGCTGGCCCTGATTCTGGCAATGAGCCTGGGCGGCTGCAGCAGCGGTGGTGGCGGGCATAAATCCAGCGTGGCGGCGTCATCGCCGGATGCAGGTGCAGGTGCCGGAGGCGGTACTGGTGGCGGTGATGGCGGTACAGGCGGTGGTACCGGTGGTGGCACAGGCGGCGGTGACGGCGGTACTGGCGGCGGAACCGGTGGTGGCACAGGCGGCGGTGACGGCGGTACTGGCGGTGGAACCGGTGGTGGCACAGACGGCGGTGACGGCGGTACTGGTGGCGGAACCGGCGGTGGCACGGGCGGTGGCACGGGCGGTGGTGACGGCGGAACTGGCGGTGGTACTGGCGGCGGCACCGGCGGCGGCACCGGCGGCGGCACCGGCGGCGGCACCGGCGGCGGCACTGGCGGCGGAACAGGTGGCGGAACAGGTTCGACAACCACCCCACTGGTCACCGGCCAGATTGCCGGCACCCTTGGCACCACTGTGGGCAATGTCGGTACAGCGGTCGGTAACCTGGGTTCGACGTTGAATGGCGTACCCATCGTCGGCGCAACCGCTGGCGGCCTGGTCACCTCGGCAGGCACCGCCGTTAACAGCATCGGCACTGGCGTAACCGCCGGCTTGGGCTCACTGGGCACCAACACCAACTCCTTGGGCACCACGGTGGCAGGCGTAGGTAACGGCGTGGCCGACCTGGGCGGCGGCCTCTCGACCACCGGCCAAACACTGTCAACCACTCTCGGCGGAATACCTGTGGTCGGCGGCGCGACAGGCGGAGTGGGCACTGCGGTAGGTGGCGTCGTGGATAAAGTCGGCACCACCGTCACCATGCTTGGCGATACCCTCAGTACGGCCAGCACCACCGGCCCGCTGGGTTCGTTGACCAACACCTTGGGCAGCAAAGTCGTGGTGCCTGTGGTGTCGCTGGTGGAAAACACCACCGGCAACCTGGGTAACGCAACCGGCCTGGGCACTCCACTCAATGGCGTACTGGATAAGGTCGGCTCGACCGTCACCAGCTTGGGTACTCAAGTCGCCAGCACGGGCGGCACGGGCAACCCGGTCACCGGCGTTGTCGGCACCGTACTCACTGGCGTCGGTGGCACACTGGATAAATCAGGTGGTTATGTCGCCCCAACCGGTGGCACCTCGGCTCCCGGCATTCCGGAACTGGTGGGTGGCCTGGTGGCTAACGTGGGTACCGGCCTGAACGTGGGCAATACCAACGGCACAGTCAGTGCAACGGGTGTGACCGGTGGTGCAGTCGGCGGCACCGTTGCGTCGCTGGGCACTGCGCTGGGTGGCACAGGTGTAGCAAACACCGCAGCTACCGCACCGGTCGCCACCGTAGCGGCCAATGTCGGCGCAGCGCTCAACCCTGTGACCAGCGGCGTCACCAACCTGACCCAAACCATCGGCACCACTACCGGGGTGGGTGCTCCGGTCAATGGTCTGGTGACTCAAGTCGGCGGCGCTGTGAGCAGCGTGGGCACTAACTTGACGGCAGCCAATGCCAACCCGATCACCAACGCGGTAGGCACCACCGTCACAGCGGTCGGCGGCACCGTCGCCTCGGTGGGTGGCCTGGTAACCGGCGGCGCGACTGGCGGCACCAGCGGTGGTTTGCTCGGCGGCCTGAATATCGGCACCACCGCCACAGCAACCGGCACTGCCACCACCACGGGCGGCACTACGGCCACAGGCGGTCTGGGCGGTTTGTTGAATGGCCTGACCGGCAAATAGAAATGCACCTGGCCGATTAGACGGCCTCCCCTACAGCGCCTACGCTTGGTTGAGACGAGAGACCTTTAATAAGTCTCTCGTCTTTTTTATGGGCAGCGACACCTGTGAACAGTCGCCGCCCTCCCGAACCGCGTCCCAGAACCCGGCGGGCCCGAAGCGCTGCTGCAGTTGACCATGGAGTGTCCTATGCGCGTGTTGACCCCGTTGTTATTGCTCACCCTCAGTGCTTACGCCCAGGCCGAGACCCTTCCCAGCTTTCTCAACAGCAACGACACTGTCCGCACCCTGCCGGTACCCAACCTGCCCGCGGACGCCTACCGACCACCCACGTCGAAAACCCAAGTACCCGAGGCGCCGCCGACTGCAGGCCAGCCGCTGTTGATGGACACCAAGGTCACTATTCGAAAGTTGCAGATCGAAGGAGGAACGGTCTACCCGCTCGCCGAGACGGCGCAGGTGTATGCGCCGTTGATTGGACGTGAAACCAACCTTGCGCAACTGATTGAAGCGACCCGTGGCATCACCCGCCGTTATCAGGAGGATGGCTACCTGCTGTCCTACGCCTTCCTGCCGCAACAGAACTTCGAAAATGGCCTGGTCCGCGTGGTACTGGTGGAAGGCTACATCAAGGACTATCAACAAACCGGCGACATTGGTTCGGTGTCGGCCTACGTCGATAAACTCGCGCAAAAGCTCCTGGCCGAACGCCCACTGACTCGCAAGACCTTCGAGCGCTATACCACGCTGATGAGCCGCATCCCCGGCCTCAGCGTACAAGCGCAAGTACCGCCGCCAGGCACCACCGATGGCGCCACGCACATGCAGATCCAGGCCAGCCGCAAACCTTTCACCACCAGCATGAGCCTGGTGCAGAAAAGCCGTGGCGGCACGCAAGCGTTGCTGAGCGCCACCAGCAATTCCCAGACGTCCATGGGCGAGCAGCTCAGCGTCAGCGGCCTGTTCCCACCCGGCGAGGACAAAGAGCATTACTACCGCGTGGACTACAACCAATTCATCAATGCCGAAGGCACCCAACTGGCGCTCGCCGCCGAGCGCTATCGCGCCGACCCCAGCAGCAGCGTGCAACTGGACGGCGGTTTCGAACTCAAGCCGCACCAGTCCATCGACCGCTACTCCATCGGCCTGAGCCACCCGTTCATTGCCTCCCCGACCGAGTCCTTCACCCTGGGCACACGCCTGTACGCGGTCGACCAGACCACGCGCTATAAACTGGTGGGTTACCCGTTGCGTTTCGACATCGAATCCAACCTGCGCGCCCTGGCCTTCGAAGGAGATTGGCGCAAAGCCGACGCGCGACGCCTACGCATCATCAGCGGTGGCCTGTACCAGGGCATCGATGGCCTGGGCGCCAAGGCCCGCAGTGACCTGGACGTGGCTAAACCCGACCTCGACTTCTTCCGCCTGCGCCTCTCCGGCGTGCAAAGCGACAAGTTCTTCGACAACTGGCAAGGCGTACTTTCCGGCGCGCTGTACTGGAGCAACAACACCCTGCCCGACAGCGAACGCGCCACCTTCGGGGGGCAAAATTTCGGCCGCGGCTACCCGGACGACCAAGGCTCGGGCGACAAAGGCTGGGGGGTGGCGTACGAGGTCAACTACAGCTTCAACCGCGCCGGCAACTGGGTGAAAATCCTGCAACCCTACGTCGTAGTCGATCGCGCCAAATCCTGGTTCAACGACCTGCCGGTCAAGGCCAACGACATGTCGTCGGCGGCGGTAGGTTTACGCTTTGGCGACAACAAGTACTACAACATCGCGCTGGAAGCGGCCAAGCCAATGTCGGATATCGCCCTGGACAGCTTCAATCGCAGGCCTCGGTATACGCTGAGCTTCAGTTATCAACTGTGACGAGGGCACCTGTAATCAATGTGGGAGCTGGCTTGCCTGCGATGGCGCTCTTCGGGTCGACCATTTAATTGGGTTGGAATGAGTACATATCTCGATTGTCTGCCATACCGCCTTCGCGAGCAAGCCCGCACACAGTTGGGTTTCGGAGTGTCAGGCAGTTAGTCGCTGACTGTTCGGCCATCATCGCAGGCAAGCCAGCTCCCACATTTAATAAGCGGTGCAGGTCCGTTACCGACCAGGTGTAGAGAGGGGAAACAGGCTGTTGAGGGTATCGAGCAAGCGCACCAGGTAGATCGGCTTGCGAAACAAGTCCAGCACCTGCAAGCGCAGCATATCGCTGACATCGTCCATTTCTGCATGGCCAGACATCACGATCACAGGCAAATGCGAGCGTGAGGTATGTTCGCGCAGGCGCTTGATCAAGGAGATACCACTTTCCTCGGGCATGCGCAGATCGGTGATGACCAGGGCGATATCAGGGTGAAGTGTCAATTCTTGCAAGGCGAAGGTGACGGAGGTCGCGGTGAAACAGACGAACCCCTCGTTTTCGAGGGATTCGGCCAACTCCACCAGCGCATCCTCCTCGTCGTCCACCAATAGGATTTGTTGGCGGGATGACGAAGGGTGGGTCATGGGCGGTACCTGATAAAAAGAATCACCGGAACGAAAGAATACTGCAATGACGGCTAAGTCGCCGCTGGCAGCGCATCGGACACTTGCTCGAAGATGCCTTTTATCTTATCGCCAAGCCCAGTACCAATACCGACGATCACCAACGCAACTATCGCGACGATAATCACATATTCAATAGCCGACGCCCCATCTCTGCGACGCAGGAATAACTGAGCGTGAACATAAAATTTCAAGAACAGGTCAAGGATCATGTTGAGATCTCCTTCATGCGCCACAAAGCGCCGATACAGCTGGCCCGCACAATGATTGCCGTGTGCCACTAGAGCATTGTCAACAAATTTAACACTCACAACTGTAAGAATGAATTAATCATAAAGTATTAGTGGCTCCATGCGCCCTGCAAGTCCGTTGTTTAAAGGCCCGATTCTAAAAACATCGATAAATTTTTCGTTCGGTAATGGCATTTCGTCCTAGCTGAGCTACCTTCAAATAGCCAAATCGTTAGTTGTTCATCACAGCCCAGTTGCGAATTTAACTCGTTTGGATTAACGGGAATAAAAGTAGTGCAACAGGATAGGGAGCGCCGTCATGAACAGTCGCATCAGCATGGTCCTGGCTGGCTTGCTGCTTATCGGAGCCCTGGTGGCAGGGTATTGGGGCCTGGTGCTCAGCCGTCCACCGGCACCTGCCGTAGCACCCTCGCCACAACCTGTCATTTCCGTGGAAAAAACCGTTGCAGTCGTGGAAGACCAGACCCGCCAGCCCGTCGTGGTACTGGTGCACGCGGTTGCGCCTTTTGTGCCCCTCACCGCTGCCGATGTAGCCGTGGAAAAACTGCGCACCGTGCCGGCAGGCAGCCTGACCAGCGTTGACCAGGCCATCGGTCGTACGCCTTTGCGGGCCCTGGGTGCCGGCACCTGGCTCAATGATGAAAGCTTCACCGCCGGCGGCCCCCTGGCCCGCATGATTCGTGCGGATGAACGCGCGCTCGCCGTCGCCGTCGACGAGGTCATCGGTGCCGGTGGCCAGTTGAGCCCCGGCGACTACGTGGATGTCTTGTTGTTCTTGCGCCAGGACAATGCCAATGCCGAGCAATCGGCGCAGGTGGTCATCCCGGCGATTCGCCTGCTCAGCGTCGGCGACCAACTGGGTTTGGCCAACGACGGCAGCCCGGCAGTACCGCCACCCGCCACCGCCGAAGAACGCGCCCAGGCGGCTCAACGTCGCACCGCCGCGCGCAGTGTGGTGCTGGCGGTGCCCGAACAATTGCTGAGTCGGTTGATGCTCGCTTCCCAAGCCGGCACGCTGCGCCTGGCCGTGCGCAGTGCCGACGAACAATTGCTCAGCCGCTACTGGGCCGGTGAAAGCGACACCCCGGACAAGGTGCAAAGCGCCAACCGCGACCTCTACCAATTCACCCAATTGGCCCTCAGCGGCCCGCCGAAAAAAATCACCCCTGCGGTGGCCGTCACCGGCCAGCGTCGGGGTATCGAAGTGATTCGCGGCGCGGCGGCAGCACAACCTACCCCCTGATTGAACAAGGATGCCTTGAATGAGCCAACGCTACGCTCAATTGGCCTTGGCCTTGATGCTGCCGTGCCTGCCCCTGGGCATGGCGATGGGCGCATCGGGCAGCTGCAACGCCCTGGGCCAATTGCCCGCCGTGATCGAGGTAGGCGAAGGCTTGCAGACCGAGCTGCAGTCGCCGGTAGCGATTACGCGCCTGGCTATCGGCGACCCGAAAATTGCCGATGTGCGGGTCAACGGCGACCGCCATTTCCTGCTCACTGGCGTCGGCAGCGGCGCTACCAGCCTGATGGTGTGGACCGGCTGCTCGACCACGCCGCGCCAGAGCATGGTGTTCGTCAAGGGCAAGGCTACTTCGGCGCTGACCAGCCAATCGCTGTCGCCCTCCGAAGACCCGACGCTACCCAGCCAGGTGCAGACCGATATTCGCTTCGTCGAGGTCAGCCGCACCAAGCTCAAGGAAGCCAGCACCAAGATCCTGGGCATGGGTAAAAACTTCTTCCTCGGCAGCCCCGACTTGCTGTCCCCGTCAGAGGGCATTTTCAAATTGCCGGTGAGTGCCGACAACTTCAACATCGGGTTTGGCGGTGGCCGGGTCAAGGCACTGATCAACGCCCTGGAAAGCAGCGGCTTCGCCTATACCCTGGCGCGCCCGAGCCTGGTGGCCATGAGCGGCCAGAGCGCGACCTTCCTGGCCGGCGGCGAAGTGCCGATTCCGGTGCCCAGTGCCGGCAGCGACACCATCACCATCGAATACAAGGAGTTCGGTATTCGCCTGACCCTCACGCCCACGGTCATCGACCACAACCGCATCGCCCTGAAAGTCGCCCCGGAAGTCAGCGAGCTGGATTACAACAATGCGATTCGCATCGAAGGCATTCAAGTGCCGGCCCTGACCGTCCGGCGCACCGACACCAGCGTGTCACTGGCCGACGGTGAAAGCTTCGTGATCAGCGGCCTGATCAGCAGCACTAATCGCTCCACCATCGCCAAGCTCCCGGGCCTGGGCGATATCCCGATCCTTGGTGCGTTTTTCCGCGACTCCAATATCCAGAGCGAAGAGAAAGAACTGCTGATGATTGTCACGCCGCATCTGGTCCAGCCACTGGCTGCCAATGCGCAGTTGCCGTCGCTGCCCGGCGAAAAACTGCGCACCTATGACCCGAACTGGTTCCGCCTGTTCTTCCTGGAAAACGGCAACTTCGACCGTCGCAGTGGACTTTCCCAATGAGCGATAGCCTGAGCCAGACCTTCCTGGCAATCACCCGTAACAGCACCGACCTGGAATGGCTCCAGGGTGCCCTGGCCCCTCTTGGCCAAGTGATCAACGTGGGCGGCGGCAGCCTGGATGAATTGCTGGCACTGGTGGACGTGACCTTCGCCAACCTGGTGTTCGTGGGCCTGGACCGCGAGCACCTGGTAGCCCAGAGCGCCTTGATCGAAGGCGCCCTGGAAGCCAAGCCGATGTTGGCGGTGGTGGCCTTGGGCGACGGCATGGACAACCAGTTGGTACTCAACGCCATGCGTGCCGGTGCGCGGGATTTTGTCGCCTATGGTTCACGCTCCAGCGAAGTGGCCGGGCTGGTGCGGCGCCTGAGCAAGCGCTTGCCGCCCAGCGCGCCGAACGCCCATCTTGGCGGCCTCACCGTGCTCTACGGTGCCCAGGGCAATACCGATGGCGCCCTGCTGGCGAGCCACCTGGCGATGGTGGTGCAAAAGAGCGGCCAGCAGACGCTGATGCTCGACCTCGGCCTGCCCAGGGGCGACAGCCTGGCGCTGCTGGGCCTGGACAGCACCTTCAATTTCGGTGACGCCTTGCGCCACCTGCGACGCCTGGACGCCACCCTGATCAACAGCGCGTTCACCAGCACCGACGACGGCCTGCGGATCCTCGCCTACGCCGCCAGCGATGACCCGTTGGAAATGACCAGCGCCGCCGAGCTGTACATGCTGCTCAGCGCCTTGCGTCAGCACTTCCAGCACATCGTAGTCAACCTCACCGGGCAAGCGGACAGCGAAGCCCTGCGCACCTTTGTCAGCCACTGCGACAAGCTGCTGTGGTGCACCGACCAGTGCGTACTCGACTGTCGGCGCAACCTGGCGATGCTGAACCTGTGGCGCGAAAAAGGCATGAAGCTCGACCATGCCAAGCTGCTCGTCGATCGCTACGTCAAAGGCTGCGCCCCCGGCACCGAAGCCCTGGAAAAAAGCTTTGGCCTGGAGTGCATCGCCGTGCTGCCCCTGAGCCCCGAAGTGCGCCTGAACGCCAAGAACCAAGGGCAAAGCCTGTTCACCCTGGCCCCCCGCGAAGCCTTGACCCAAGCCCTGCGCCACCTGGGCGAGCGCCTGGCCAAACGCACCGAAGGACTGGATAAACCTTCGACGCGCTGGTTCGAACGCCTGCTGGGAGCGAGTCGATGAACGGCGAAAAACTCTTCGGCGCACCGGCCCGTGGAAGTGCCGCGCACAACGATCACGACGGCCTGAAACTGGTGCTGCATCGCTACATCATCGATGCCATCGAAGAATCGGGCCAGAACCTGCTGGAAGGCTCGCGCCAATCCCTGGCGCAATTTGTCATCGACAAAGTGGCCGAATACATCACGCGCATGCACCTGGCGATTTCGCGCTATGAGATGGAGCGCTTGGCCGAGGAAATCGTCGATGAGCTGACCGGCTTCGGCCCGCTGGAAGTACTGCTGCGCGATGTGTCGATCACCGAGATACTGGTCAACGGCCCGCACAGGGTGTTTATCGAGCGTGACGGAGTACTCCACCAGAGCGACCTGCGCTTTATCGACGCGCACCATGTAGAACGCGTGATGCAGCGCATTCTCGCGCCCCTTGGAAGGCGCCTGGATGAGTCGTCGCCGATGGTCGATGCGCGCTTGCCGGATGGCAGCCGGGTCAATGCGATCATCCCGCCGATTGCCTTGGACGGCCCGTGCCTGTCGATCCGTAAATTTCGCAAGGACATGCTCAAGAGCAGCGACCTGGTGGCGATGCAAACCATCGACCATAACATCTTCGAGTTCTTCCAGGAGGCGGTGGGCAAGCGCTGCAATATCCTCATCAGTGGCGGCACCGGCACCGGCAAGACCACGCTACTCAATATCCTCAGCCAATTGATCAACCCCCACGAACGCCTGGTCACCATCGAAGACGTCGCCGAGCTGCAACTGGGCCACCCCCACGTGGTGCGCCTGGAAACCCGCCCGCCCAATGCCGAGGGGCATGGCGAGGTCAAGGCCAGCGACCTGATTCGCAACGCCCTGCGGATGCGCCCGGACCGCATCATCCTTGGCGAGATCCGTGGCGTCGAAGTGCTCGACGTGATGACGGCCATGAACACCGGCCATGACGGTTCCATGAGCACCGTGCACGCCAACAATGCCCAGGACGCGTTGCTGCGCCTGGAAACCCTGGTGGGCCTGACCGGCCGGGTGGTGGCGGAGAAAACCCTGCGGCAGATGATCTGTGCCGCACTGGATGTGGTGGTGCAACTGACGCGCCTGCCCGATGGGCGCCGTTGCGTCAGCGAGGTGGTGGAAGTGGTGGGGGTGCGCGACGACGTGTATGTCACCAACACCCTGTTCCGCCTCGACCGCCGTACCGGTTTCGGCTTTCTGCGCGAAGCGCTCAACCCGGCCGGCGACAAGCTGCGGCGCGAATCGGCATTGCCGTTGTAGAGAGGGCTCATGACCGGACTTGTCTTGCTGCTCATTTGCATCCTGCTGATCAGCCTGTCCGTCTGGCTGTTCCAGCGAGGGTTGCGCCAGGCCGGTACCGACCGGGTGCTGGAGCGGCTCAGCGACGGCCAGCCGGTGCCCCAGGAGCCGAACGGCAGCTGGGTCGCGCTGGAGCGCATGTTCCAGCGCGCCGGCCTGGGCAAGCCCACCGACCGCCTGGGTTTGTGGCTGAGCGGCTGGGCGCTGGGCATGTTGCTGGGCTATCTGCTGGCCGGCGGGCTGGGACTGTTGGCCATGCTGATCCTGCCGCTGCTGCTGCTGCGGGTGTATATCGCCTGGCGCTACCAACGGCGAGTGCAGCGCATGGTCGAACAATTACCGCAGCTGCTGGACCACAGCGTGCGCAGCCTCAAGTCTGGGCGCACCCTGGCGGACGCTGTGCTGGGCGCGATCGACAGCACCGAAGCGCCGCTCAAGCAGGCCATGAGCCGCATCCAGCGCAACGTGCAAATGGGCGTGAGCCTGCCGGAGTCGGTCAGCGACTTTGCCGAGTTTTACGAGCGCGATGAATTCCGCCTGTTTGCTCTTGGCCTGAAGGTCAACCACCGCTACGGCGGCAACGCCAGCGAGCTGCTGGAAAACCTGATCAAGATGATCCGCGAGCGCGAACAGGGTGCGCGCCAACTCAAGGCCATGACTGGCGAAACGCGCATGACCGCCTATGTGCTGGCGGGTTTGCCTATCGTCATGGTCGGCTACTTCCTGATGGTCAACCCGGGCTACCTGATGAGCATGTGGAATGACGGAACCGGGCGCCACCTGCTGCTGGCCGCGGTGGCGCTCGACATCACGGGCACCTTCGTCATGTGGCGCATGTTGCGGAGTATTTGAGATGGCCATCCTGATTTGCATCCTGTTGTCGCTCGCCGCCGTCGCCTTGATCGTCGGCAACCTGCTAGAGCAAAGGCGCCGTCAACGCCTGGTCAGCCAACGCCTGCAAGGCCAACTGACCCGCGAGGACAAACTCGGCAGCCTGATGCGCCAGTTGGGCGCCAGCACCGTGGCCCAGCGCTCGGTCAGCCTGGACAACGAAACCCAGACCCTGCTCAACCGAGTCGGTTGGCGTAAAGCCAACCAGCGCTCCATGTTTGCCGCTTTCCAGATCGGTGTGCCCATCGTGTTGCTGGGCTTGACCCTGCTCGGCCAACAGCTGCTGTTTCCCCATGCCGGCTCACCCTGGATTGCCCCGGCGATTGCCCTAGGCATCGGTTACTTGCTGCCCAAACGCATCCTCGCCCTCAGTGCGAAATACCGCCAGGAGCGTATCGCTCGGGAAATCTCCACCTTCATTCCGTTACTGCGCATCCTGTTCGAATCCGGCATGGCAGTTGAGCAATCGCTGCGGGTGTTGAGCACCGAAGCCCAGCGCTTGCTGCCAGACCTGACCCATGAACTGCGCCTGATCCTGGCAAGGGTCGACTCGGGCCTGGAACTGTCCGAAGAGCTGGGCAAGACCGCACGCCTGTTGGCCGTGGATGAGTTCACCGACACCTGCATCATCCTTCAGCAGTTGATCCACCAGGGCGGCGGCGCGATGAAATCCTTGCTGGCCCTCAAGCAGTTGCTTGACGACCGCCGCCTGACCCGCCTGCAGGAATACATCTCGAAGATGTCCGCGAAGATGTCCGTGGTGATGATGGTGTTCCTGTTTCCCGCCTTGCTGATCGTGCTCGGGGGGCCGGCCATGATCGCCATCTCCCGAGCCTTGAATAACTTTTGAGGAGCCTGCCATGAAACCACTGATCGTCGCCTTGAGCCTGCTGATGCTGGGCGGCTGTGCCAGCAACGGCCAGGTTCCGTGGGCCGGGTTGCTGGCGCCGGGCAGTTGCCCCAAGCCCAGCTCGGACCAGGAGCTGTCGCTGAACCTGGCCGATGACATGGCCAACGAAGGCAAGCTGCACGCCAGCCTTGCCAACCTGCAGAACCTGCCCAGCGCCCTGCCCCAGGTTCGTCAGCGCCAGGCCCGTGCCTATCGCTTGCTAGGCCGTCCCGACGCCGAGCCGTTGTACCGCAGCCTGCTGGGCACCTGCCTGGCCGCCGACGGTGAGCACGGCCTGGGGCAACTGGCGTCGGCCAAGGGCGACAACGGCCAGGCCATGGCTCACCTGCAACGCGCAGCACGGCTGGCGCCCACCGACGAAAAAATCCGCAACGACCTGGGCGTGGTGTACCTCGATCAACGGCGCCTTGAAGACGCGCGCTTTGAATTCATGACCGCCATCGAACTCAAGCAGAGCGATCAATTAGCGGCGGTCAACCTGGTGACCTTGCTGATCTATCAGGACAACTGGGAGCAAGCCGCGAAAGTGGTCGGCCAACTCGGGTTGAGCCCTGATCAGGTGACCCGAGCCCAGGCACGGGCGCAACACCTCAAGGACGCTGGCACGGCACCGCAGCGCCCAGTCAAAGATCAGGTAGCGGCGGTCAGCGATACGCTGCCGGCCTCTGTGAAATAAGGAGTCGATGATGAAATTCCAATACCTCGCCGGCCTTGCATGCCTGGCCCTGCCCCTCCTCGCTTCGGCCATCGAAGCGGGGCCGTCTTCACCCCGGCAGGCCGAAACGGAAAACTGGATGGCACTGCAACTGAGCGGGCGCGCAGCCTCGGCCAACCCCCAGAAAACCACGCCGGCAGAACGCGAACAGGCGCTCAAGCGCTGGCTGGACAGCAACAAGCACCCGATTCCGGAGTTCTTTGATCAGAAAATAGGCGGCACTGCGCAAAGTGGAAGCAAGTAAAGCTACTGTGGCGAGCAAGCTTGCTTGCGCTGGGGAGCGAAGCGCCCCCAAGAAAAGCCGACTCCAGCTGCGCTGTCGAGCGGGAGCAAGCTCCCTCGCCACAGAAAGATGGCTCCTGCAAGGTTTGCTTGGGCCTTTAGTGCGCAGTCACCCGCTGGCGCATCGCCGAGTTGCTCGGTGACAACGCCAGCGCCAACTGCGTGCGGTTGTGCATATGGGTCAGGCGCAGCACCTGGGACACGTACAGCTTCACCGTGTTCTCGGTAATCCCCAATTCACAGGCAATCTGATAGTTGGTCTGGCCCTTGCCCACCAGGCGAGCCACATCCAGCTGGCGCGGTGACAGCTGATTGAAAATCGCCGGGATCTCCAACGGCCCGGCTTCATCGGCCGATGGGTCCCCATCATGGTCCTGGAGCGTCGGGTTGCGACGCACTTTGTCCAAGTCCATATACAAGTCATTGATCGATTCGGACAGGTACTGCAACTTCTGGTTGAGCGTGCCCAGCTGCAGGTCTTTTTGCCGTTCCTCCAACGCCGCTTCCTGGCGCTTGAGGCCTTCGAGCAATTCATCGAGGTTGATCGGCTTCTGGTAGTAATCGGCGATGCCCGCACGCAGGGCTTTGATCACATCCTGTTTGTCGGCACGACCGGTGAGCATGATCGCTTCGAACGCACGATGTTTGCCGGCGATCCGTTGCAGCGCCTGGACCAGTTCGATGCCGTCCATGTCCGGCATATGCAGGTCACACAGAACTAAACCAATCTGAAGGTCTTCGCCAAAACGCTGGACCGCTTGCTGGCTGGACTCGCACGGGACACAACGGTACCCGCTGCTTTCAAGAAATTCACAGAGTTCCTCCACGATCAATGGTTGATCGTCGACAACGAGCACTTTTACTGCAGACGTAAGCTTGTTCACGCGCTACTCCATGCCTGGCAAGCCAAATGATGACCTATCCTTTCTGACGAAAACTCCTACACAACTACTCATTAAACGTAGACGTACTTTCCGACTATGTACATAGCATTAATCAACTCGTGCGACTGATGGATCCAAAACCAGCTGCCGGCAAAACCTGTCAAAACGAAGGGCGCAAAGGGCTGTTTTGTTGACGCTTGCCCTGCCCGCTCAACGCGATTTGAGCTAAGCCATTGATGCATAAGTGTCCAGGCCACCATGACGATGCCGGCACCGATCAACGCCCCCAACAGGTAGTCGATATTGGAGGCCAGCCCCAAGGCGGCTAGCAACTTCACATCCCCCGCGCCAAAGCGGCCCAACGCATAGCCCGGCAAGGTCAGTACCAGTGCCAAAGCCAAGGCCAGGCCGCCCTCGCTGCGGGGCGCACCCAGCCAGGTCGAGCCCGCCCATAGCAGGTAAATCAGCGCCAACAGCCCGACGCCCAGGGTCAGCGTATTGGAAATTTGGCGCTGGCGAATATCCTGCACAGCACATACGCCCAACCACAGCACAATCACTAGCGTCTGGATCACGTAAAAAACATCCCTTTTGGCTGAATGATTCTATGCTGATATCAAGTACTCGACTCAGGGTAGACGCAGTCATGAAATCGAGCCTCCCGAGAAAGCAAAAAGGCGCTGCGGCGATCGAGTTTGCCTTGGTCTTCGTGATTTTCTTTGCAGTGTTCTACGGCATGCTCAGCTACAGCTTGCCGCTGCTGTTGATGCAGTCATTTCACCAAGCGGCAGCCGAAGGGGTCCGCCGCAGTGTGTCCCTGGACCCCAGCACCGCAGGCTATTCGGCCCTGGTGGTGCAACGCGCCAAGGATGCCGCCCAGGCCCAATTGAACTGGATCCCCGGCTCATTGAAATTCTTGCCCGGCTATATCACCGCCACCTACACCAATAATTTGCTGACAGTGAAGATCACCTACCCCTCGGCCAATATCAAAGCGGTCTTGCCGGCCCTGGTATTGCCCGGGGTGGGCACCGTACCCAACCTGCCCACCAACCTCACTGCTACCTCGAGCCTTCAGTTTTGACGACGGGGGATAAATTGTTCGCACGCCTGCGCGGGCGCACCAGCGCCCTGGCCTTGGGCGCGCCAGCAACCCCCGCGCCGGGCCTGCAACTGCAACTGGACAACCTGGGTGGGGTGCTGAACATCTCAGGCACCTTGAGGCCTTTGCTTGCCCAGCATCTTGCCAACGCGCCCAACCCCCCCTTGCAGACCTTGCTGTGTGCCGACAGCGCGCGGAGTGTCGAGGGCACGCCGCAGGAGTGGCAACGACACGGCCTGGACCTCGACTTCCAGGGCGCTGCTGGCCAGGTCCTGCATACCCGCGGCTGGATCGAGCCGGAGGGCGACGGCTGGGCCCTGCACCTGCTGGACATCACTGACCTGCTGGCCGACCGAGTACGGGTGCAGCAACGCGAACAGAACCACCAACTCGCCGCCCTGATGAGCGAACAGCTGCGCGTGTGCAGCCCCAACCGCCTGCCCGAGGTGTTCAGCGAACACCTGCGCAGCGTGGCCCAGCGTTGGCGCATCCCCTGCGTCGCCATGGCACTGCTCGACGAAGATGATCAAGGCTGGCGCATCTACAGTCACTACGCCGCTCACGACGCCCCGGCCTTGTGGCAGACCGGGCAACACCTGGGCACCAGCCTGGACAGCATCAACGGCAACACACCACTTAGCCTGGACATTGCCCAGGGGCGCAGCGACAACCCGCGCCTGCACAGTGTATTTGGCAATGCCGACGGCTTCCTGGTGCCGTACCGCGACAGCCATGGCGCCGCCGCGTGGCTGCTGTGTGGCTTCTATAACGGCCAGGCACACCACACCGGCGAGCGTGACTGGCTGAACCTGTGCGCAGCACTCGCCGCGCCGCTGCTGGGCCGTCTGCGCGAACAGCGTCACCACCAGCAACTGGAACGGGTAGAAGCCCTGCAAGGCCTGCTCGGCACTGGCTGGTGGGAACTGTTGCCCGCTACCCAGGAAATCCAACTGGCGCCACAATTGCTGCGCAACCTGAGCCTGGACGACGGCCCCACCCGCCAACCCCTCGGTACCTGGCTCGAGCTCATCCACCCCGCCGACCGTCAGGCCCTCGACAGCCGCCTGCAAGACCTGCAAGCCCTGGGCAAGCCACTGCTGACCAACGTGCGCCTGCAACGCACCGAGTCCGAGCAGTCGCCCCTGTGGTACCGCATACAAGGCCAAGTGCTGGGAGCCGGCAATGAACGGCGCTGGGTCGGCTTCATGCTCGACATCAGCGACATCCAGAACCAGCAACTGCAAGCCGCCGCCGCCCATGCGCGCCTGGACAACCTGATCGCCAGCTCACCGGCCGTCATCTATGTGCAGCGCTACGTCAACGGCGCGCTGCACCCAGCGTTTTTCAGCGCCAGCCTGTTGCCGCTGCTGGGCTGGACCTTGGCCGATTGCAACCACGACACCCTGGCGGCGCTGATCCACCCCGACGACCGAGAACACTACTTCGAACGCACCCGCCAGCTGCTGCGCGAAGGCAACGTGCGCAGCCGCTACCGCCTGCGCGACAAGCAAGGCAACTACCACTGGCTGCTCGACGAAGCCAAGCTTTTGCGCGACGACCTCGGCTTGCCGGTGGAAGCCGTGGGCCTTTGGCTGGACGTCACCGAGGCGACCCTGGCCGCCGAGCAGGTGCGCCAAAGTGAAGAGCGCTACCGCATCCTGGTGGAAGACTCGCCAGCGATGATCTGTCGCTACCGTCCCGACCTGATCCTCACCTTCGGCAACACGCCGCTGGCCAATTACCTGGAATCCCGGCCCGACCAATTGCCAGGCATCGACTTGGGCCAGTGGCTGTCGGATGAACAGCGCGCCGCCTTTATGCAACGCATTCAGCAACTGACCCCGGAATTCCCGGTGAGCACCGCGGAAATCAGCCTGCAACTGCCGGGGCGCGAACATGCCTGGTGGGTGTGGTCGGACCGTGGCGTCTTCAATGAACAAGGCGCTCTGATCGAAGTGCAGGCCGTGGGCCGCGACAACACCGAAGTACGCCGCTCCCAGCAGCAACTGACCCAAAGCGCGAAAATGGCCACCCTCGGCGAAATGGCCACCGGCCTGGCCCATGAGATCAACCAGCCGCTGAACGTGATGCACATGGCCATCACCAATGTGCTCAAGCGCCTGGGCAATGGCGATGTGCAAATCGACTACCTCACGGAAAAACTGCAGCGTATCGACGCCCAGGTGCAACGCGCGGCACGGGTGGTCGACCATATGCGCGTGTTCGGCCGCCGCTCGGAAATCGAGCAGCAACCGTTCGACCCCGCGCAGGCGCTGGAGGGCACCCTGTCCCTGCTCAGCGAAGGCCTGCGCGGCAAAGGTGTAGACGTGCGCATCAGCCCTGCGGACTTCTCGGTGCAGGTCAAAGGCTATGTCGACCAGCTGGAACAGGTGCTGATCAACCTGATGGTCAATGCCCGCGACGCATTACTCAGCCGGCGAGAAAAAGACCCCGCCCTGCGCCCCTGGATTGCCCTGCACAGCGAGCACGACAGCCGCCATGTGCGTATCTGGGTCGAAGACAACGCCGGCGGGATCGACCCGCGCCTGTTGGAGCGGATTTTCGAACCGTTCTTTACCACCAAGCCGATAGGCGTCGGCACCGGATTGGGGCTCTCGGTGAGCTATGGGATTGTGGAAAACATGGGTGGGCGCCTGAGCGTCACCAACGGCGAGGCCGGCGCGAAATTCTGCGTCGAGTTACCCATCGCGCAAAACTCAATCAGCTAACCACGATGCGAAGCGAGCCGCTCTTGCTCTTGCTCTTGCTCTGCTTTTGATCTTAGGCGCCCCGTCAAACCACGCTGGCCGGAATTCGACAGGGATTTGGGGGGTAAACCGGCAGGGATGCCGGTTTAGCCGCCCCGCGCCATGGATGGCGCGTGGCGGCGGCCCCCCAAATCACTGGCGGATTGCGGGCACACCGAGCCTAGGCGAGGTGCCGAGTGGTGGGGCAAGAGCCTTTTGCTTACTTTTGGGCTCTTTTCAAAAGTGAGCCGCTGTAAAAGCGGAACCCTAAGTGGCCGTTACCGCAGGAATGGATATGTACACGTTCCAACTGTGTTGACTGCCAGGCCGCCTTCGCGAGCAAGCCCGCTCCCACAGTTGGATCGCGGGGGGTCAGGTAGATAGGCGTCGACTGGCAGGCCGCCATCGCAGGCAAGCCAGCTCCCACATTTGGAACGCGGGGTGCCAGCCAGATAGGCGTCGGCTGTCAGGCCGCCATCCCAGACAAGCCCCCACATTTGGAACGCGGTGCATCAGATAGACCAACAGGCTAAATCACCAGAGAAGCCCGGCCCATATGGCAAGAGAGATTGGCACCGACTTCGGCATTGCCCAGGTTGATGCCCAAGGCGCTGAGCAAGGTGTTGACGACAGGGTCGAGAATCGGTGACAGCACATTCTGGATCAGCCCCACCACCGCCGTGGTAATGGTCGCCAACAGCCCGGCAACCCCAGCCAACGCGCCACTGGAGACACTGCCGCTGGGCGGTGCGTAAGTCACCTGCAAGCCATTAAGGGTCGCCGCCAGGCTGCCGACGATATTGGCGGTGCCCGGCGCGAACTTGTAGGTGGGCGGCGCATTCATCTCGGCCACCGGCGCAAACACCATCGTGCTGGTTTGCGCGGCAATGGTGGAGTTGGCTTTCAACAGCAAACCACCCCCCACATTGGGTGTACGGTTGGGGCTGCACAGCAGCGTCAGGACCACACAGTAGCGCTGGCCAAAATCGATCAGCCTGACCGGCTGCACATCGACTGCTGCGGAGGAAGAAAAAGCCGCCACCGGATCCACTGTACCGACCGCCAGGGTCGCCAGGGACGTAGTGGTTTTCACCGTCAAGGATTTGGAGGCCGGCGAGTCGCAATTGAAATCCGTGACATTGGTTTGCGCACTGCCGGCTTCGATGTAAATGGCCAGCGATGTGGTGACATCGACGTCAGCCACATTACAGGCCACCAGGCACAACACACCGCCAACCACCGCCGGCAGGTTGAGGTTCAACAAGCCCTTGACCACCTGGGACACCGGCGTGCCCAGGCCCGTCAATATGGACGCCACGCCAGAGACCGCCTTGATGATCGGCGCCTGCACGGTCACCAACGTGCGCACTTGCGCGGTGCGTACAAAAATCTGATCGGTCGGCGGGGTATTCTGCAAGCCCTTCTTGGCCAGCATAGGATTGCCAATGGCCGACAGCTGCGGCGGTTCGATGACCTTGGTCTGGATCGACACATTGCCCACCAGCGGAATCGCGACCTGCGCCGCCGCACTCACCGCATTCTTGCTGCTGGACAACTGCGCCACCGCTTCCAACAGTTGAAACAATTGCACGTTGCTATTCAGCGCCGCCGTCGGCGTGCCGGTGGCGATGTCAATCAGGTCACCCACGGTCAACAGCTTGCTGTTGGGCGCAATGGCTTGAATCGAAATCACGTCATTGACGACCGCTGTGACCGCCGCACCGTTTTTCTGCAAAACCTTCACAGCAGCGTCGATCAGTTGAGTAGCCGAGACTGCGGTACTGAGCAAGGCATCGTAGTCACCGGCCTTCACGTTCAGGTTAATCGCCAGTTGGTCCAAATAACTGAGCAGGTTGACGTTGGTCTGCAGCAAGCCGTTCCAACCCGCCGCCGTGAGCGAAAGGTTGCCGCCGAGCAGGTTGCCGATGACCAGGTTGAGCAGCGGGGATTTGCCTGAATCGACGCTGGCCAGGCTGCTGCGGATCGACAGCTGCGCCACGGGCGGTGGTGTCGCCGCGACGGCGGTGGCGCTCAAGTTGATTTGCGGGGTAATCGGCGCACCACTGAACAGGTTCCACAGCCCATTGGCAACGCTGGTCATCACAGTGCGGGAAGCCACCACGCGGATAGCGTCGCTCTTGGTGGCATCAGCGGTAAACACACGGGTGTTCAGAGCATTGGTCGCCAGGGTGCCGCATGTCACCGCCAGGGTGCTGCCATTACCGACCACAAAACCGTTGCGCGCCGCATTTTGCGTGGCATAGGCGTTTGCGGTGGTGTTGGTACCGCATTGGCCACCGAGACTGGCTGCCTCCAACGCCGAGGTATCGGCGACGGATTGCAGCTTGCGCTTTTCCAAATACAAGCGCCCGCTGTCGACCGCCAGCAACGTAAACACCAAGGCCAAGGCCAAAGTGCCTGCCGCCATCAAGCCAATTGCACCACGCTGTCTGGAGCCGAATCGGGGAGACATCGAAGCACTCCTGCGCTAACTCTCCGTTGCACTGGAGTGTAGACAAGGCTTCGGCAGGTTGCTGGCAACTCGCCACATTGGCGACTGGCGGAGATGCCCTGATACGCCCTGATACTGTAGGAGCGAGCTTGCTCGCGAAAAACCTACAGACGCCGCGTTGATTCAGGAAGTACGCGTTATCGTTGACGTTTTTCGCGAGCAAGCTCGCTCCTACAGTGAGCGATCAGCGCGGCGGGTAGTTGGAAAGAATCTTGGTCACGGTGCTGCGGATGGCTTTGTTGCGTTCCTCGGGGTTCGGCGTGCTGGCCATCATCTGTTCGTCGCTGCCGCGCCACACCAGCTTGCCGTCCTTGCCGTCGAGCAGGTCGATCTGGATGGTCGCGACCTTGTAGGTGATATTGCGGGTTTCGTTGTACATCGGCGCGCCCCAGTAACCATTCCACGGGCCGCCCCAGGCACCGCCATAGTTGGTGGTGACTTGCTGCTGGCGGTCTTCGACGATCAGGTAGGCCTGTACATTCAGGTCAGCCTTGGTGCCCGCCGCCGCAGGACGCATACCGCGCTGATCCAGCTGTTCGCCCACGGCCTGGCGGATGCGTTGCTCGGTGAGGTCGCTCTTGATCCTCGGGTCATCGGGACGGTACTGCAACGCCGGGTCTTTCCAGGCCCAATTACGGTAGGCGCCGAAGTCTCGGCTGGCGTCGAAATCGTGGTTGACCTGGTTGCTCTGGCAACCGCCCAGCAACATGACAACAGCAAGCGCAGCGATGCGACGAAGCATGGTGTTCTCCAAAAACAACGTGGGCCTGTAATGAGAATAGCTGCTAACTGGGCGGATAGGCAGCCATTGCCTTCTGCATCGCCTTGCGCAAGCTATCGGCGCGTTCGCTCAGGCTGCCCTGGCTGGTGGTTTCGGCACTGGTGCTCCACACCGGCTGGCGGGTGCGCGCATCAAACAGGCTGATACGCGCCACGGCCACTGTCACTTCATAGGTGCGCACCACGGGCACGCTGTTGTACATGCCGTAACCGTTGCCATAGCGGTTATAGCCGCCGTAGCCGTAACCATAATCGTCCTGGACCTGGCGCAGGCGTTTTTCCAGGCGTACATCGGCGCTCACAAGCAGGTCGGGCGCACGCTTGTCATGCAAGGGGCGCAAGCCTCGCTGATCGAGGGCGCCGCTGACCGCCTCGGCAATCTGCGCCGAATCGGCCCAGGCCGTGCCCGCCGGCAACTGACCGTTGAGCCAACCCCAGCTGCGGTAGGCACCATAGTCGCGCACCGGCGCGGGGTAGGCGCTGGCATCAAAGGTAGTAGCCGCCTGGGCGGGCGCCGTCGGCATCGGTGCCGAACTGGCGACGTAAGGATTGGGGCTCGAGCACGCCCCAAGGCCTAGAGACAACAGGATTAAACCGAGACGACGCATGTCGACCTCCCACGCTGGGCCGCTTAAACCGGGCGGCAGATCCAGTGCAAATATCGCCCAAGCCCGGCAAAGCTTGGGTGACGACGGTGAGCGAGCTCCATCTCCAACAAGTCCTGCAGGTTGGCGCGAGCCTGGAATTCCACCGGCATATAGTCGTGGAACACCCGCACGCCACTTTGGCTTTCGACCTGCCACAACCCTTCAAGTTGCGCCGCCAACTCCCGTGGGTCCAGGGGTTGTTGCGGCGTCAGGCTCTGCTTTTCGCCGGCCATGTCGTTCTTGCGCATTTTGCGGAAGTGGCCTTTGAGCAGGTTGCGGTAGATCAACGCATCACGGTTGTAGAACGCCAGGGACAACCAGCCACCCGGCAGCGTCAGCTGGTGCAGCACCGGCAGGATGGCGTGGGGCTCGGCCAACCACTCCAGCACGGCATGACACAGCACCAGATCGTAAGGCTCGGTGAGCTGGCCAAGCAAGTCCTGCCACGGTGCATGAATAAAGGTCGCGCTTTGGCCCGCGTCGGCGAAGCGCTGGCGCGCACCTTCAAGCATCGGCGCAGCGGGTTCGGCCAAGGTTACCTCGTGGCCCTGCTCGGCCAGCCACAGCGACATGTGCCCCAGGCCTGCGCCGATATCCAATACGCGCAACGGCCGCTGCGGCAAGGCTTGCACCAGGTCGGCCTGGAGCACCGCCAGGCGAATCGCGCCCTTGGCACCGCCGTAGATTTTTTCGGCAAAGCGCGTGGCCAACTGGTCGAAATGACGATCACTCATGGGCAAACCGCCGTTCGCTATCGGCCAGTTTGGCGCGCACCACTTCGTTCATATCCAGCCCCAGCTCACTGCACAGCAACAGCAGGTACAGGACAATATCGCCGACCTCCTGGCCCGCATGGGCGAGTTTATCGGCGGGCAGTTGGCGGGATTGGTCTTCGGTGAGCCATTGGAAGATTTCCACCAGCTCGGCCATTTCCACGCTGGCAGCCATGGCCAGGTTTTTCGGGCTGTGGAACTGCTTCCAGTCGTTGGTATCGCGGATGCGGTGCAGGCGTTCGGTGAGGTGTTCGAGGTTCATGCGGGGGCTCCTGAATGGGTATAGCTTACCCGATCATTCCCACGCTCTGCGTGGGAATGCTTCCAGTGACGCTCCGCGTCGCCTGCGCGGATGACGGGACGCGGAGCGTCCCAGGCGGCGTTACCACGCAGAGCGTGGGAACGATCAGCAGAGCGTGGGAGCGATCAGCAGAGCGTGGGAACGATCAGTCGACAACGCTGAACTCGAGCCTGGCGGTTTGACCGGCTTCATCCAATACGCTGAGCTGATAGCGGCCCAGCCGTTCAAAACTGGCATTGATGCTGTCCTGATTGGCGCTGTCACCCAACGGCGCCCCATTGAGGAACCACCAACGCCGGCCACTGCCGCCCAGGGCGGAGATGTTCAGGCGCAAGGCTTGTTGACTGGCAGCGGGCAGGCGCAGTTGGTCGCCTTCGCGTACGCCCACGATGGACAACGGCGATGAAGCGGCCAGCGCCGGCGGAGGGCAATCCGGGTCAGGCGCAGGAATGCGCGCTTCCCGGCGTTCAATCCTTGGCAACCAGGGCTCCAGCGGCGCCGGCCACAGCGCAATGTTTTTGGGGGTTGCGCCAGGGCAATGGGCATCGACCCTCAAACCCTTGGGGTTAACCCAGATGCTTTCCATCAAGCCCACGCTCAAGGGTTGATCCAATGCCTGCAAGGTCGGCGGCGTGGTGTTGTCCAGGGTCCAGGCAAAACGCTGGCGGCGGCAATTGGGGTCGCTGCGGCTCATGGGCTGGCCCAGCGGCCAACAAATCGCTGCCACGCCGATATTGGCAGGCACCGGTTTGACTGGCGCACTGATGCCGCGCTGGCTGTCGCGGTTGGTCAGCACGTCATGCACCTGCAACATCAACGGTGCTGCCGACGCCAGGCCGAACTGCCCCGGTACCGGCGTGCCATCGGGCCGGCCGATCCATACGCCAATCAGGTAACGCGGGCCCACGCCAATCGCCCAGGCATCGCGAAAGCCATAACTGGTGCCGGTTTTCCATGCCAGCACCGGCCGTTGGACCAGCTCGGCACGCGGGTCGCGGTCGGGCCGCGCTTGGCCGCTGAGGATGCGCCGCACAATCCATGCGGCGCCGGGCGACAGCAACGGCCGCTCCCTGAGCGTATCGTCCGGCTGTAACCGCAGGCTGGCGCTCTTGCCATCGCGGGCCAGGGCGCTGTAACCACTCACCAGATCTTCCAGACGACTGCCCGCACCGCCGAGGATCAGCGCCAGGTTCGGCTCGGCCAATGCCGGCAACGCCAACGGCATGCCACCGATGCGCATCTGTGCGGCAAAGCGCTTGGGCCCGTAGGCTTCCAGCAGTTGCACCGCAGGCAGGTTCAACGAACTGGACAACGCGGTGCTCGCCGGCACCGCGCCAGTAAAACCCATGGAAAAGTTGCCTGGACGGTAATCGCCATAGCGCCGAGGCACGTCCTGCAACAGCGATTCGGAGTGAATCAGGCCGTCATCCAACGCCATCCCGTAGAGAAAAGGCTTCAAGGTGGAACCGGGCGAACGCAGCGCGCTGATCATATCCACATGGCCAAAGCGCTTGGTGTCATTGATATCCACCGACCCCAGGTAGGCGCGCACCGCCATGCTTTCTTCTTCCACCACCAGGATGGCCGCGGAGGTGTGCTCCGGCAGGCGTGCGCGCCAGCCCAACAGCAGGTCTTCGAGACGGCGTTGCAAGGTGGCATCCAGAGTGGTGCGAATCAGTGGCGGGCTGTCGGGGCGATTCAGGCGACGTGCGAGCAAGGGCGCCAGGCTCGGTTCCAGGCGTGGGGCGAGCAACAGGGGTTCTTCCAAGGCTTCATCCACCGCCGATTGCGGCCATACCTGAAACTCGGCCAGGCGGCGCAGCACTTTGTCCCGGGCCTGCTGGGCGCGCTGCGGATGACGGTCCGGGCGCAAACGACTCGGCGCCTGGGGCAATACCGCGAGCAACGCGGCTTCGGCGTGAGTCAGTTGTGATGGCGACTTGCCCAGGTACGCCCAACTCGCTGCCGCCACGCCCTGCAGCGTACCGCCGAAGGGCGCACGGTTCAGGTACAGGTTGAGGATTTCATCCTTGGACAGGTGCCACTCCAACTGCGCGGTACGCCACAGCTGGCGTAACTTGCCGTGCAGGGTGCGTGAGTGCGGGTCGAGCAGGCGCGCCACTTGCATCGACAAGGTGCTGCCGCCGGACACCACTCGTGCGCCGCTCAGGTTTTGCCAAGTCGCACGCACCAGCGCCAACGGGTTTACGCCGGGGTGTTGGTAGAACCAACGGTCTTCATAGGTGAGCAGCGCGTCGAGGTAATAGGGTGAGACTTCGCGGGTTTGTACCGGGTAGCGCCATACGCCATTGGCATCGGCAAATCGCCACAGCGGCGTGCCATCTTCGGCCAGCACCACCCGCGCCAGGTCGTCCTGGGGCAGGGGCAAGGGCCAGATGCGATCGGCCAGCCATAGCAGGGCAACCACCAACACCACACAACCCAAAGCCCAGCGCAATAACTGTGGGAGCGGGCTTGCTCGCGAAAGCGGTGGGTCAGTTGGCAGAGATGTCACAGGCACGCCGCCTTCGCGAGCAAGCCCCACACATTGGGCCGCGTACATCCGCAGGTGATTAAACTAAAACTCAAACGGGCAAACCTCTATGCTTGCAGGGAACTCGCCTGCGTTATCGACAACCAAAGGCACAGTTACGCCCACCTTCTCATCAGGACACGCACATGCAGGTAGAAAGCTTTTTCGAATGGTTGGGCCAGGCGCTCGGTTCCGTCATCCGTTTTATCGTCGACGGGCTCAGCGGTTTGTTCGGGGCCTTGACCCACGCCGGCGGCAACTTTATCGACGGCCTGTCACGCACCTTGGGCATGGACACCTCGATCATCAGCATCATCACTCTGATCGTCGGGTTGCTCTTCCTGTACTCGGCGGTACGCGCCTTTATGCGGGCCTCGATTATCGTGGGAATCATCTGGCTGATGCTGGGGCTTTGGTTGCTGAGCTGGGTCGTACACTGATATTTCGATCCTCTCCTGTAGGAGCGAGCTTGCTCGCGAAAAACTCACAGACGCCGCGTTGATTCAGGAAGCACGCGTTATCGTTGACGTTTTTCGCGAGCAAGCTCGCTCCTACAGTGTCTTTCAGCGGCCCTTGATCACCATATCCACTGGCGTCTCGCCCACCGCCTGCCAGTTCGGCCGATACATCGACTCCACTTGCGGCGGCGGCACGCGGTAGGTTCCCGGTGTCACCGCACGCGCCAGGTACAACAAGTGCGTGGTGCCATAGCCATCCAGATTCATCGCCGCCACATAGCGGTCGTCCCGGAACTCCTGATGCTTGAGCGATGCGTTCTGCATCGACTCGCGCCACTCCTTCACCTGGCTGCTGGCGTTCTCCAGGCTCGCTGCGCTTTGTGCCAGGTTCTGGTTTTCCAGTTCCAGGCCGGCGGGCAGCAAGTCCACCACCAAGGCATCCGGCACGCGTTGCTTGGCACTGACGGCCAGGTGCACCAGCACCAGGTCGCCGCTGTTGAGGCTGCGCAAATTCAACGGCTGGCCATTCATGCCCAGGTATTCGCGGCGAATACTCAGGTTCTCGCCACCCGGGGCAGGCGGCACTTGTGGGTAACCCGAGATTGTCAGTTGCTGGTAGACCGGCACACCGCTTTGATTGGTCAGGCTCAAATTGCCGGAAAGCAGCTTGCCTTCCAGGTTGAGCGTCGACTGTTGGTTGTTCAGCTCATGCTCCCCGTCGCTGCCATCCAACAGCACCTTCCACGCCGATTCGGGCTGCGCGAAACCCAGCCGCCCGGCCAGGAACAACGAGTTGCGCTCCTGGGTCGACAGATAGGGGCTGGCCGCCAACTGGTCCGACAAGGTAAACAGGCGCTCTTCACGCTTGCCCTTGGCCAAGTCGTTCTCCTCCAGCAACGCCAGAATCATCGCCTGATCGCGCAACGGGCTGCCGTAGTCGGCCAGCCACTCCTTGGCACTGCGCTGCGCCGCCAAACCGGCGAGCAAGGCTTGATCGGCACGCGGCTGGTCGCCCATTTTCTGCAGGGCGATGGCCAACTGCACCAACGGCAAGCCGGAGCGTGCGTCGCTGCGCCGTTCGAACAGACTGCGCAACGCACCCAACGGCGCCTGCTGACTGCGCGCCAGCACCATACCGGCGTAGGCCTGTACGGCGAAACGCGTGTGCTCGGCGTTGTCGCTGTAATCCACCTCGATCAGGTTACGTTCCTGCACATACCGCAACAGGCGCTCGCTGGCCTTCTTCAAGGCTTCAGGCGGTACTGCAAAACCCTGGTCGCGGGCGCGCAGCAGGAAGTCGGTGACATACGCAGTCAGCCAATATTCTTCCTCGCCATCAGCGCCCCACAAACCGAAGCTGCCGTTGTAGCGCTGCATGCCCAGCAGGCGCTCGATGCCCAACTCGATCTTGCGCTTGCGCTCGGCATCCGGCTCGCCCTTGATGCTCAGGCGCTTGAGCAGCGCATCGTCGGCATACAGCGACGGGTACAAGCCACTGGCGGTTTGCTCTAGGCAACCATAGGGGTACGCCTTGAGCGCACTGATCTGCGCGCCCAGGTTCAACGGCGGCCGGCTCGACAGGCTCAACAGCGCCTCACGCCCCGAGGCATCGAACTGATCCAGTGCGCCCGCCGGTAAGCTCCACGGCTGATCCTTGATCACGGCGCGGTAATGCTTGAGCAAGGCCGGGTACGCCGGGCGCACGCCTAAGGTCCATTCGCGGCTGAATGGAGGCAGGTTTTCCCCCGGCAGGTCCAGGCCATTGACCGTAACCTTGACCTTGCCCTGACCGAAACCGCCCCAGGCTTGTACCGGAATACGCAGGGTGGTGCGCTGGCCTTGCTTGAGTTCAACCGATTGCGCGTCGCTGTTGACCAGTTCCAACGGCCCTTGCGTCGTTAATTGCACATCGAGTTTCTGCGCCTTGCCCGACAGGTTTGAGAGGTCCAGGGCCAGGGTGGTCTGGTCGCCTCCTGCCAGGAAGCGCGGCGCCGACAACTCGGCAATCAGCGGGGCGGCAATCACCGTCTTGCCTTCCGCCATACCGTAGCGATCATCGCTCCAGGCTTGGGCCATCAGGCGCAGTTCGCCGTTGAAGTCGGGGATATTGACGCTGACTTCGCCCTCGCCTTTGTCGTTCAGCGTCACCGGGGCGCTTTGCAGGGCGACGATGGTTACGCTGGTGTCCGGGCGTTTGCCGCCTTTGGCCAACGCCGCGTCGCCACCAAATGCCAGACTGGCCAGGCGCCCTTGGCCGGCTTCAATCAACTGGCCGTAGATGTCGAATTGGTCGACGCCATAGGCTTTGCGGCCAAACAGGCTGGCGTACGGATCGGGCGTTGGAAATTCGGTGATATTGAGGATGCCCACGTCCACTGCCGCAAGCAGTACGTGCACCTTTTGAGGCACACTGCCATCGGCGTTTTTGGCGGCGATCTTTACCGTCAGCGGTTGTTTGGGGCGCATTTTTTCAGGTGCAGTGAGGGTCAGGCCGAGTTTGCGCTGGGTGCGATCCAGCGGCAGGTGCAGCAAGCCCACGGCGCGTTTAGGCGTGATATTGGCTTTGCGCTCGCCGGGACGAATCACCAGGGCGCTCACATACAGATCGTGGCTCGACCATTTAGGGTCGAGCTTCACCGCAAAGCTTTTGCCTTCGGCCGGCACGTCGATTTCCTGCCACCACAGCGGGCCTTCGGCAGACTCCACCAACAGGTAGCCTTTACCGGCAGCCGGTGGCGTGACGGTGACGTTGGCGGTGTCGCCATCGCCATAGGCGGGTTTGTCCAACGCTAGCTTGACCTGGTCGGGGCGCACGGCGCCGCCTTCGGTGTTGTCCTGGGCCTGGTAGCCGGCCCAGAAACGCAGGCTGCTGACCAGCCCGGTCTGCGGGTCTTCGACCTCCACGCGGTAAGGGCCCCACTCCACCTGGAAGCTGACCTTGGCGGTGTCGCCCGCCTTGATGTTCAGGCTCTGCTCATCGAGGTTGAGGAATTTCTCGTTGAAGTGGTAGCTCCAGCCGTCATTCTCCGAGTAGTTCCAGTAGTAGTCGCGGCGCTCACGCACCAGGCGCACCTTGAGGTCTTGCGCGGCCAGTTTCTGACCGTCCTGGTTGGCCACCAGCACTTCGAATTCCACCGGGCCATCGCCGTTGGTTTCCTTGCCGTCAAACAGGCCACGCAGGCCCGGCAATTGCTCGGCCGGCCAGATCGGCTGCACCAGGCGCCGGGTGATCGGCCGACCGCCGGACTCCTGCAGGCTGGCTTGCACAATCAGTTGCAACGGCGACTTGGCCTCGGCCCACTTGCTTTCCAGGGTCAGCGCTTGCTCGCCATTGGCGTCGAGTACGCTTTCGTCCAGTTCGAAATCCTGGCTCAGCTCTTCTTCAGTGACGGAACCGAACTGGTAGCCCGGCAGGGATTTGACCGCCTCACGCAGTGGCCGCACGTACACCTGGCCACTGACGCGGTTACCGGAGGCGGGCGCGCCGTAGAGGTAACGACCGTTGACCTGGATGACCGGGTTATCCGCCGGGCTCAACGCCGTGTCACTGCCCTTGAGTTCCAGCGCCAGGCGTTCGGGCAGGAAGTCTTCGACGAGAAATTCATAGAGTTGCGGCTTGCCGTCACCGAGGTCGAACACCAACTGCCAGCGCCCGGTCGGCGCCTCGCCAGCCAGCTGCAACGGGTATTGATACAGGCCCGACGCGTCGGCCTCCCACACGAACTTGCGACTCACCTGTTCATCCGGGCGCCGCACTTCGACGCTCACCGGCTGAGGCTTCACCGCCTTGCCATCCTTGTCACGCAACAGCGCGTTGAGCAGCACGGTTTCGCCGGGGCGATACAAATCACGCGGGCCGAACACAAAGAACTGCAACGGGTGGGACGGTTGCCCGCCGATATCGAACTCCGCCAAATCCAGCGCGGCGCTGTCCAGGCGCAGCAGGCTGGTTTGCTCGCCCTGCTTGGCCAGTAACACCTGGGCTTTTTTCGGCAGCGGCAACTCGGCGTGGCCACCGTCTTCGGTCTTGCCCTGGCCGAGCACGCGGCCTTCGGCATCGAGGATTTCCAGTTCGACGCCGTTGAGTGCCTTGCCGCCTTCCAGGGCCTGGGTAAACACATCCAGGCGATTGGCGTAGCGGTGCACCGACAGGCCGATATCACTCAAGGTGAACAGGGTGGCCGGTTGCGAATAGTTGTAGGTGCCCGAAGCGCGCATCACCGCGAGGTACACGCCCGGCTGCTGCAACTGCTTGAGGCCGGCAATCGGTAGCAACAGGGTTTCGCGGGTATTGCGCGCCGGGTTCAGGTCGAAACGCCCGCCGTACACCAGTTCGGCCATTGGCAGCAGTTCACGGGACTCATAGCTTTGCAGGCTGGTATTACGCCCCCACTGCGCCAGGAACGACGGCAGGGATTCGGGTTTGATCCGAAAGAATTCCACGTCGATCTTGTCGACATTCAACGCGATCACCGGCAGGCCCTCGGCCAGGCGCGTCGGCAACAGGGTGCCACGGCTGGCGAAGCCGACGGTGGCTTGCAGGTCGCGGGTTTCCAGGCGGGCGCTGTATTCGGCGGCGAGGGTGTTGCCGTTGACCGCCTTCACCCCTGCGTCCACGGTCAGCACCAGTTTGCGCTGCGGTTCAAGGTGGCGCAGGCGCAATTCCATCAGGTTATCGGACAGTTCCCAGGCGCCATCGACCTTGCCGGACTTGCTGTCTACCAGGTGCAGCTTGTCGGCGAATTTCTGATCGGGGTCCAGCGGAATGGAAAAACTCACCGACAGCGTGCTGGCCCCATCCAACTGCACCTCGGACACATCCACCACGCTTAGCTCACGCCCGGCATAGCGTTGCTTCAACGCTGCCACGTCCACCGCCGCTTTCACCGGCTTCGGCGCTGCCGCCACGGTGGGCGCAGGCGGTGCAGCGGGTTTATCGGAAGAATCGCAAGCGCTCAGCAGGGCCAGCGCGCAGGCCAGGAACAGTCCTTTGTTAAGCATGGGGCACTCATAGTCAGAGGGAACCGAGGGGTGAACTATATATCAGCGCCGACCAAGCTGCTGCGGCGCCGGTCACATTGACCGACGGAGGGGCGGTTGGTTCTAGGTGGGCATGAAGCCAAGCCAAATCCCACAGCCACTGGAGATCAAACGGTGGGAGCTGGCTTGCCTGCGATAGCGGTCTTTCAGCCGATATCTTCACTGGCTGACCCACTGCTATCGCAGGCAAGCCAGCTCCCACATTGGTTCTGCTGTGTGGCGGGTTGACGGTTACAATGCCGCTCTACCAAGGAGCCTTCATGACCGCCCTGCTGACCGACTGGCGCCACCGCCCCACCCATCGCCGCGTCTGGGCCCTGGCCGCGCCGATGATCCTGTCGAATATCTCGGTGCCCTTGGTGGCTCTGGTGGACAGCATGGTCATCGGCCACCTGCCCCACGCCCACCAACTGGGTGCCGTGGCTGTCGGCGCCAGCCTGTATACCTTCCTCGCCTGGGCCATGGGTTTCCTGCGCATGGGCTCCACCGGGTTCGCCGCCCAGGCCGCCGGGCGTAACGATGGTGCAGCGTTGCGGCAAATCCTGTTGCAAGGCTTGCTGTTGGCGCTGGGGCTGGCGATTTTACTGGGTACCGTGGGCATTCCCCTGAGCCATCTGGCCCTGGAATGGATGCAGCCCTCGCCCGAACTGAACCAACTTACCCGCGAGTTTTTCCACACCCGCCTGTTCGGCCTGCCCGCCGCTCTCGCCAGTTATGCACTGGTCGGCTGGTTCCTCGGCACCCAGAATGCACGAGCGCCATTGGCGATTTTGCTGACCACCAACCTGGTCAACATCGCGCTTAACCTATGGTTCGTCCTCGGGCTGGACTGGGGCGTGGTCGGCTCCGCCCGAGCCTCGGTGATCGCAGAGTGGACCGGCGCCCTGCTCGGCCTGGCGCTTACGCAAAAAGCCCTGCGCGCCTATCCTGGGCATATCGCTTGGGCCGCCTTGAAATTGTGGCAAAGCTGGCGCCCGTTGCTGGCGGTCAACCGCGACATTTTTATCCGCAGCCTGGCGTTGCAGTCGGTGTTTTTCATGATCACGGTGCAAGGCGCAAGGCTGGGAGATGCCACAGTTGCAGCCAATGCCTTGCTGCTCAATGGGCTGTTACTGACGGCACATGCCCTGGATGGCCTGGCTCACGCGGTCGAGGCTCTGTGCGGCCACGCCATCGGCGCACGTGACCGGCAAGCGTTACGGCAGTCATTGGTGGTTGCCTGTGGTTGGTCGCTGATCGCCAGCGTGGGTTTCGCCCTGCTGTTCACCTTCGGCGGCCATCTGTTCATCGCCATGCAAACCGATATCCCCAGCGTGCGCGAAACCGCCGATATCTACCTGCCCTACCTCGCGGTATTGCCGTTGATTGCGGTGTGGAGTTATTTGCTCGATGGGCTGTTTATCGGTGCAACGCGGGCGCGGGAAATGCGCGATGGGATGTTGCTGACGGTGATGCTGGTACTGCCGATTGCCTGGGCCTTGCAGGGCTTGGGCAACCACGGACTGTGGATAACTTTTTTGCTATTCATGGCGGTACGCAGCTTGATCCTGGGGGCGATTGCCTGGTGGCTGAGCACGCAGAATCGCTGGCTGAGCGATACCCGCTGACACGAGCCCCTACCTGTTACTTCTGACAGGTTACAAGCCGATTTTTCAAGCGTTGAATAGCGGTGGGCAACCTCCCCTGCTTACGCCAAGGAAAATCGCTATGAATATCAAACGACAAACAGGCATCGTCACCCTTTGGGTAATCGCCACGCTGACTACCGCAGGCTGCACGGCGCCATCGAACTCAACAGCGCAGCCGGCCGGGACACTGCGGGTGGAGAACCAAATGGCCGGTGAGTACACACTCGTGGTGATACATGGGACTGAACAGCACAGAATCACCAAAGGCGAATCAAAGGACCTGACAATCGATGGAAAAGAGGTGCTCCTGTCGCGCCTCAACAGTCAGGGCACAATAACGCAGATAGCCCTCAACGTTCACTCAGAGAGCAAATGCCCAGTGACGCAATGCTTGCTCGTAAGGTGACTTGATCAACGTCGTGCCAATGCGGCCGGCCTCACAGGAACTAAACGAACACTCGCTCAGTTCCGGTGAGGCCGCACGACTCAAGAAGACAAGTAAGAAGAACGAGTCAACCCAAGACGCAACGCATCCAGGAACTGGGTACGCTCGGACGCCGAGATCTTCGCGCTCGCGCACTTGTCGCGGTAGTGCGTCATCAACTCTTCCGGCGACAAGTGCACATAGCGCAGCATGTCTTCGATGGTGTCGTGAGTCTCGATCCCGGCGCTGTACACCGAACCGTCTTCACGCTGGTAGATGTTCACCGAGTCGGTGTCACCGAACAGGTTGTGCATGTCGCCCAGGATTTCCTGATAGGCGCCGACCAGGAAGATACCCAGCAGGTAGTCCTCGCCTTCGTTCAAGCCGTGAACCGGCAGGCTGGTTTCGATGCTCTGCTCGTCGACGTATTGCTTGATCTTGCCGTCGGAGTCGCAGGTCAGGTCTTGCAGCACGGCGCGGCGCAGCGGCTCTTCGTCGAGGCGGTGCAGCGGCAGGATCGGCAAGACCTGGCCGATGGCCCACGTATCCGGCAAGCTCTGGAATACCGAGAAGTTGCAGATGTATTTGTCGGCCAGCTTGTCGTTGAGTTCGTCCAACACCTGGCGGTGCGAGCGCTGGCGGGCTTTCAACGAGTTGTGCAGGCGACGGCACACCGCGAAGTAGCACTGTTCGGCCAGGGCTTTTTCGGCCAGGGTCAGCTTGCCATCGGCGTACTGGGTGGCCACGTCGCTCATGTAGTGGGTGGCGCGCCAGTAGGTTTCGGTGACCATCTCGATGTCGGTCGGGCCCAGCAGGTCCACCAGCCATTGCACGGTTTCCGGCAGGCTTTCCTTGTTTTCGATGGTCGGGATTTCGTCGTTGTGCTTCTCGACGTCCGTCACCTGCACCACCAGCATGGCGTGGTGAGCGGTCAGGGAGCGGCCGCTTTCGGAGAAGATGTTCGGGTGCGGCAGGCTCTGCGCGTCGCAGAATTCCTTGAGCATGCCCACTACCACGCCGGCGTAGTCGTCCATGTCGTAGTTGATCGAACTGGCGTTGCGCGAGTGCGTGCCGTCGTAGTCCACGCCCAGGCCACCGCCGACGTCGATGTGGTCCACCGGCAGGCCGAGGTTGCGCAGTTCGCCGTAGTAACGAATGGCTTCCTTGAACCCGTGCTGGTAGTCGGCCAGGTTGGCAATCTGCGAGCCCATGTGGAAGTGCAGCAGGCGGATGCCCTGGTCCAGGCCGGCTGCGCGGAAGCGCTCGACCACCGACAGCAACTGGGCTGCCGACAGACCGAATTTGGATTTCTCGCCACCGGTGTCCGCCCACTTGCTCGATGCCAGGGACGACAGGCGCACACGCAGGCCCACCTGCGGCTTGACCTTGAGGCTCGCCGCCTCTTCGATCACCAGCCCCACCTCGGACTCTTTCTCGATCACGATGAACACGTTGTGGCCGAGCTTCTGGCCCATCAGCGCCAGGCGGATGAACTCACGGTCTTTGTAACCGTTGCAGACGATGGTGCCGCCCTTCGGCGCCAGGGCCAGCACGGCCAGCAGCTCAGGCTTGGAGCCGGCTTCCAGGCCGATGGAAACGTTCTGGGTGGCAATGATGTTCTCGATCACCGCTTCCTGCTGGTTCACCTTGATCGGGTACAGCGCGGTGTACTTGCTCTGGTATTCCAGGCGCTCGATGTTGGCATCGAAGGCACCGGTCAATTGGCGCACGCGGTCTTGCAGGATATCGGGGAAGCGCACCAGCAACGGCAACGACAGGCCGCTTTTGCGCAACTCATCGACTTGCTCGTACAGGTCGACGGGCGTGCTGTTCGGGCCGTTCGGACGGACTTCTACGCGACCGGCTTCATTGATCGCGAAATACCCGGCCCCCCAATGGCGAATCCCGTAAACACTGCGGCTGTCCGCAACTGTCCATTGGCTGCCATCGTCTTTGCGTGTGCGTCGTACGGACATCGAAGTCCCCTATTAATGAAGGCGAAGGCGCCACCTCTCGCGGAGGCTGGCGCAGTCTAAAGAATGAAAATGACGATTTGCCTGCAAGGGAAGTAGACCCCACTGGCAGGACAGAGTTTAGCCACAGGTTGGGAAGAGGCTTTCAGCCGCCGGACTTCTTGGCCTTGTACCCGAGCTTGATCAGCTCGGCCAACAGCAACTCGACGTGATCGCCCTGAATCTCGATAACCCCGTCTTTCAACGCGCCACCGGTGCCACAGCGCTTTTTCAGCGAGGTGGCCAATTCCTTCAGGGCTTCTTCAGCCAGGGGCACGCCGGTGATAGTGGTCACCGTCTTGCCGCCACGGCCTTTGCTCTCGCGACGCACGCGGGCAATACCGTCGCCTTCGGGGATCAGGGTCTGTTTGCAGGTGCACGAATCCACGGGCTGACGACAGTCCGGGCAGTGTCGACCTGCGTCGGTGGAAAATACCAGGCCACCAAGGGCGGCGAAGGATGCGGCTTTTTTGGCCACCGGCAATCCTCTTGGGAGGATGAAGACTGATCGGCGCCGCACAAGGCGGTGACCGACCGCGAAGCCCCACTCAGGCAGGGGCAGCGCTACCGAACCGTCAAGGCCACCACCATTGTAGGAGCGAGCTTGCTCGCGAAGATCGTCAACGATAACGCGGGCATTCAGCCAGCACGCGGTGTCTTGGCGTTTTTCGCGAGCAAGCTCGCTCCTACAGGGTGAAACAATAGCGGTTCGGGTGAAAAGGCGCGCAGTGTAACGGCAAAAAGCCAAGTTGCTAAGAGCCAAATGGCGCCAATTTATACAACTTTAGCGACGTGAGGCGAGATACCGCCGCAAGCCCTCTTGGGCGTCCGGGCAATAAGACTTTTGCTCGGCCTCTGCAAGCACCGTTTCAATGGATAGAAAACGCGCTTCCATGACCTCTTCAGGCTGCAAACACAGTGGGCCGTCCCATACAGCAGAGTAGGACGTACACCACAGGCGGCTGTCGCCATCTTCAAAGTAAAAATGATCGTGCTCGACCAACTCCACGCCACTCACGCCCAGCTCTTCCGCCAATTCCCGCTGTGCCGACAGGGCATAGCTTTCTCCCGCCGCCACCATCCCGCCCGCCGCCGTATCCCAGAACCCCGGGTACAGGGCTTTGCTCAGCGTGCGCCGGTGCACACACAGCTCGCCTTTGGAATTGAACAGGAAGATAAACGTGCAACGGCCGATCAAGCCGCGCTGGCGCAGGTCGGACCTGACCAGGTGACCGAGCAGGTGGTCCTGCTCGTCGACCCAGCAGATCAGTTCAGCGTCGGAGGCTGCTCGGTGTGCGGCCTCCTTTTGAGTAGCGTCCATCATCAACCCTGGTTGAGGAGCTGACGCAAGTCGATCACTGCAGCGTTTGCCCGGGAAATATAGTTGGCCATCACCAGCGAATGGTTCGCCAGTACGCCGAAGCCACTGCCGTTAAGAATCATAGGACTCCATACCGGTTCTTGCGAGGCCTCTAGCTCCCGAATGATCTGGCGCACGCTGACGGTGGCATTTTTCTTGGCCAGTACGTCGGCAAAATCGACTTCGATGGCACGCAGCAGATGGGACAGCGCCCATGCCTGGCCGCGCGCTTCGTAGAACACGTTGTCGATCTGCATCCATGGGGTTTCCACCACTTCTTCATCGACCTGCGGCACTTCACCCGGCGCCAGCGCCTCGGTTTTCAGCGCAGTGTTCAACTTGACCCGGCCCACGCTGGCGGACAGACGCTGGGACAGCGAGCCCAAACGTGTGGCCACATCGCCCAGCCAGTTGTTGAGGTTGTCGGCACGCGCATAAAACAGCGCGCCGCGCTGGTTCGGGTCAGACAGGCGCGCTTCGTAGCGGCTCAGGGAATTGATGCCTTCCTGGTATTCCGACTCACTGGATGGCAGCACCCAACTCTTGTTGTCGAAGTTGAAGCGCGGCTCGGCCTTGGCCAAGTCAGCGTCTTCAGCCGACTGCGACTGGGAGCGGGCGAAGTCTTTACGCAGGGCACGGGTGAGGTCACGCACCTGCACCAGCACGCCGTATTCCCAGCTCGGCATGTTGTCCATCCACAAGCCTGGCGGGAAACGGTCGTTGGAGATGTAGCCGCCTGGCTTGTTCAGCAAGGTGCCAACCACGGTCTTGAGGGTTTCGACGGTGGTGTAACCCACCACCATCTGCTTGCCTTCCTTCTCGGCGGCAAGCTGGGCATTTTGCTGCACCGGAAACAGCGCCGGCTCTTGGCTCCAGTACCAACCCAGGCCACCGGTGACCAGCAGGTACAAGCCGATGATGCTGAGCAACGCCCGGCTCATCAGCAGGTTGCGAAAATAGCTGCGGTTGGCCGACTTGGGCTCAGGGGCGGGGCCTTTGGCACTGCCTTCGCGGTTTTTCCAGTCCAGCATGGCGATATCCTTTCAATCACTTGAGTTCATGCACGTCAATTGTCCGGGTGCGTTCAGACATTCCGACCACAACCCTACCCCATCGTGCCCATCGGTGCGGGGCTTTTACACGAAAGTGGCGCACCAGCGCGCTTGGACTATAAAGGATGCACGCGATTTACGCTGCGCGACCCACTGGTCAATAACTGAATGGCAGGCACGCAGACTTAATTGACGTATGACACTCATCTATCAGAAAAGAGGTGCTAGCATAGAGCCATCAGTCGACCTCAGCATGCACCCTCACAGTAGTCAGGATATGACCGAGTCAGAAGACCCCAGCCGCGAGCGTCTCAAGCAGCACTTTGCCCAGCGGGTAATTCATCAGGCACGTCAAATTCTTGAGATCTGGCAGCGCCTGCAACGCAGCGAGTGGTCGAACGCCGACTTTTCCGAACTCAGCGAAGCCAACCTGCGCCTGCAACGCTTCGCCGAACGCTTCGAACAGCCCGAACACACACAACTGGCACGGCATATCAGTCAATCCTTGCAGGCTGTGGACGAGAACCGTGGCCGTCTGAGCAGCCAACTGATCACCGAGCTCAACCGCTTGATGCAACGCCTGTCCCGCACCGGCCTGCGCCAGGGCGATCAGCTGGAGCAAACCTTCCTGCCGCCGATGCGCAAGCCGATCTATGTGATGCTGGCCGACCATGACCGCGCCGAACGCCTGGCCAAGCAGTTGGAGTTCTTCGGCATGGGCGCCCACGCCCTGGACAGCGTCGCCGCCTTTCGCGCGTCCATGGCCGAGCGTTTGCCGTCAGCGATCGTGATGGACGTGGACTTCTGCGGCACGGGCCTGGGCCTGAAGCTCGCGGCAGAGGCCCAGGAGGGCCTGGAGCAAAAGCTGCCGCTGTTGTTTTTCAGCCTGCACGAAACCGACACCCCGACACGCCTGGCCGCCGTACGCGCCGGCGGCGAAGAGTTCCTGACCGGCACCCTGGAGGCCTCAAGCCTGCTGGAAAAGATCGAAGTGCTAACCTGCGCGGCCCAGTACGAACCGTACAAAGTGCTGATCATCGACGACTCGCGGGCCCAGGCGCTGCACACCGAACGCCTGCTCAACAGTGCCGGCATTGTCACTCGCACATTGACCGAACCGATCCAGGCCATGGCCGAGCTGGCGGATTTCCAGCCCGACCTGATCATCCTCGACATGTACATGCCTGCCTGTACCGGCACCGAACTGGCCAAGGTGATTCGCCACAACGACCGCTACGTCAGTGTGCCGATCATTTACCTGTCGGCTGAGGACGACCTGGATAAACAGCTGGATGCGATGAGCGAGGGCGGTGACGATTTCCTCACCAAACCGATCAAGCCGCGTCACCTGATCACCACCGTGCGCAACCGTGCGTCGCGTGCACGCAACCTGAAGGCACGGATGGTGCGCGACAGCCTGACCGGGCTGTACAACCACACGCATATCCTGCAACTGCTCGAAGATTGCAGCTTCCGCGCACGCCGTGAGAACAAGCCGTTGAGCTTTGCCATGCTCGATATCGACCACTTCAAGCGCGTCAATGACAGCCACGGCCACCCCATGGGCGACCGGGTGATCAAGAGCCTGGCACTGTTTCTCAAGCAGCGTTTGCGCAAGACCGATTACATCGGCCGCTACGGCGGTGAAGAGTTCGCCATCGTGATGCCCGACACCGACCTGGAATCGGCCTGCAAGGTGCTGGACGACATTCGTCGGCGCTTTGCAGAAATCCACTACCCCGCCCAACCGCAGGATTTGTGGTGCACCTTCAGCGCCGGCCTGGTGGAGCTGTGCGACGGTTCCGACAGCTTGATGATGGCCGCCCAGGCTGACGAAGCGCTGTACCGCGCCAAAGACGCCGGACGTAATCGCGTGCAAGCCGCTCGTACATCAAAGCAAAGTGCCATCTTTTCACCAGAATCCACCGATTCGGTCATAACGCTGTAATACAAACGCAATAAATTCAGGCGCTTATCTCTTGCCGTCGGTTGAAACCCCGCATGCGCCTGAAGCTGCTGACCAATCTCAATACCCTTCTGCTGGTGGCTGTGTGCCTGGCCCTCGGGGCGACACTGTGGTGGTCGCAACGGGCGCTGGAGCGTCCGTACTTGTTGATGGAGCGCTACCTCGGGTTGTCCCAGGTCTTTCAAAACCAGGCTGCCCGTAACATCGAGGACTACTTGGCCAGCGGCGATGCCCTGCGGCTGAGCAGTGCCACCCAGAGCCTGGAAAGCCTGCAGCTTCAGCTGGGCGAACTGCCGCCCGACTTGGCGCAAAACCTGCGCCCCAGCCTCATGGACCTGGAGACTTTCAGCAAGACCGACCTGTTGGCCGCCGGTAAATTGGCTGGCGACCCGCAAGCCCTGTTGCTGCAAGCCGAGCGTGAACTGGGCGCGAACCTGGAACAATTGAGCCAGTACGCCAGCGGTGTCAATTCCGCGGAGGCTGCGCATTATATGTCGCCATTGCTCGCAGCCTCACAGCACCTGGGCAAACTGTCCCTGGCCCGCGACAAGCTAGTCAGCAGCGGGCGCGCCGAGTTGGCCGCGGATGTCGAGCGGGAAGTGACCAACCTGCGCACTCAGGCCGACCTGCTTGCGCAGTTGCCCTTATTGGGAATAAAGGCCAGCGCTGAATCAAACACCGATGATTTTTCCGCGTTGATGGGCCTGGAAAATACCGAAAAAACCGAAGCCCAGGACACCGGCGTCGACCTCAAGCGCGAACTCAACAGCCTGTTGACCCGCTACCCCGCCGAACTCCAACGCACCCGTGAACAGATCCAGCAACGCGCCGATCTCGCCGCCAGCACCCACCTTAAAATCACCAACGTACAACAGGCCATCGCCGGCCTGGAACCCGTGGTGCGCGCGCAACACGCGAAGATTCAGGGTGAAGTGCGTGTGATGCAGGGGGTGATGATTGGTCTGATCCTGCTGATCGCATTGCTGATCGATACCCTGCAACGCCGCCTGGCGCGCGTGCTGACCAACCTGGCACCCGCCTTGTCGACCTGGGCCGAAGGCGACTTCAGCCAACCGATTGCCCTGGGCAAGACCAACCGTGAACTGCACGATATCGAGGCCTCCCTTAACCGCCTGCGCGCCTACCTGGTGGATCTGGTCGGCACCATCCGTGGCAATGCCGAAGAAGTGGCAGGCAGCAGCCGCGCCCTGGCCGAACTGAGCAGCGGCCTGCACGACGGAGCCGAGCGCCAGGCCGGCGACACCGCGCAAATCCGTGATTCCCTGGGCGAGCTGGAAGCCACCATCCAGCAAGTCGCCGGGGATGCCAGCCAGGCCGCCGGGGCCAGTCGCAGTGCAGGCCAAGCCGTGGAGCAAGGCCAGCGCGTTATCGGCCTGAGCCTCACCGGGCTGCATGCGCTGGTAGGCGAAGTGCAGCAAAACGCGCAGATGATCGAGAAACTTGCCGAAGAGTCCGCCACCATCGGCGGCGTGCTCACGGTGATTCGCTCGATTGCCGACCAGACCAACCTGCTGGCGCTCAACGCCGCTATCGAAGCCGCCCGCGCCGGTGAAGCCGGACGTGGTTTCGCCGTGGTAGCCGACGAAGTGCGCTCCCTGGCCCAGCGTACTGCCGGCGCCACCGCCGAAATCCAGGGCCTGATCGCCGGCCTGCAAAGCGCCGCGCACCAGTCGGTAGAAGGCATGCGCGCCCAGGTCGAACACGCCGAAGCCACCGCCCAGCAGGCCCAGGCGGCGGATGGCGCGCTGGATGAAATCGTCGGGGCGATCCAGACCATCTCGGATACCGCCGTACGCATTGCCGATGTGACCGCGCAGCAGAGTGGCGCCGTGAGCGAGATACGCGACAACAGTGAGCGGATTCATCAATTGGGTGAGGATAATTTGCTGCGTATTGGCCAGGGCCGTAGCCAGGGCGAGCACCTGCTGGTACTGGGTGGGCAACTGACTACCGCCGTGCAAGCCTTCCGCGTCTAACCCGATCCGGCCCTCTATGAAGACCGCAATGTGGCTGATCGTTCCCACGCTCCGCGTGGGAATGTCGCCCCAGACGCTCCGCGTCCCGCTTTAAAGCCGTGACGCAGAGCGTCACTGGATGCGTGCCCACGCGGAGCGTGGGTGCGATCAGCTCCCACACTGACCAAATGCCGTCTCCCAGTCACAAATTTTGCGCAATCCTCGCTAATCGTGCCGGCTACTGCATAGAACTGGACAGTCACAAAGGCTTTGCGGCATAGTCGCCGGGTTCTGACGCACCCACACCAATAACAAGGAACAGCCAATGGCGACCTTACTGGTTCTTCACGGACCCAACCTGAACCTGCTTGGCACCCGCGAACCGGGCGTCTACGGGGCAGTGACCCTGGACCAGATCAACCTCGACCTGGAAAAGCGGGCCCGTGAAGCCGGCCACCATTTGCTCTACCTGCAAAGCAATGCCGAGTATGAATTGATTGATCGCATCCATGCCGCGCGCGGCGAAGGCGTGGACTTTATTCTGATCAATCCCGCCGCTTTTACGCACACAAGCGTTGCATTACGTGACGCGCTGCTGGCGGTGAGCATCCCATTCATCGAAGTGCATTTATCGAACGTGCACAAACGCGAAGCTTTCCGCCATCACTCTTACTTCTCCGACGTAGCGGTAGGAGTGATCTGCGGCCTTGGCGCCAGCGGTTACCGACTGGCCCTGGAGGCCGCCCTGGAACACATTGAAGAACAGGCTAAACGCCCCTGACCGACCCTTGGGAGTTGATGATTCATGGATATCCGTAAAGTTAAGAAACTGATCGAACTGCTGGAAGAATCCGGTATCGACGAGCTGGAAATCAAGGAAGGCGAAGAGTCCGTACGGATCAGCCGTCACAGCAAGACCCCGGCCCAACAGTTCTACGCGCCACAGATGCAAGCACCGGCTCCAGCCGCTGCAGCTCCGGCTGCCGCACCTGCCGCCGCCGCTGCACCTGCCGCCCCAGCCGCTCCTGCGCTGAACGGCTTCGTGGTCAAGTCGCCAATGGTCGGTACTTTCTACCGCACCCCGGCACCGACCTCGCCAGCCTTCGTTGAAGTGGGCAAGACCGTGAAAGTGGGCGACACCATCTGCATCGTTGAAGCGATGAAAATGATGAACCACATCACCGCGGAAAAAGCCGGCGTCATTGAATCCATCCTGGTAGAAAACGGTCAGCCGGTTGAGTACGACCAGCCGCTGTTCACCATCGTTTGAACCGCGGAGCGCCTTCGATGTTGAAACCTGCGAAGAAACTGCAAAAAGTCCTGATCGCCAACCGCGGCGAGATCGCGCTGCGTATCCTGCGCGCCTGTAAGGAAGAGGGCATCAAGACCGTCGCTGTTTACTCGACGGCCGATACCGAATTGATGCACGTGAAACTGGCGGACGAAAGCATCTGCATCGGCCCGCCACTGGCCACGAACTCGTACCTGAAAGTCTCGAATATCATCGCCGCGGCAGAAGTGACCGGCGCCGATGGCATCCACCCGGGCTACGGCTTCCTCGCGGAAAACGCCGACTTCGCCGAACAAGTGGAAAAATCCGGGTTTGCCTTCATCGGCCCGAAAGCCGAAACCATTCGCCTGATGGGCGACAAGGTCTCGGCCAAGGACGCCATGATCGCGGCCGGTGTGCCCACCGTTCCAGGCTCCGACGGCCCACTGCCTGAAGACGAGGAAACCGCTCTGCGCATTGGTCGCGAAGTCGGCTACCCGGTGATCATCAAGGCCGCCGGTGGCGGTGGTGGTCGCGGCATGCGCGTGGTGCACAAGGAAGAAGACCTGATCGAAGCCGCCAAGCAGACCCGCTCCGAAGCGGGCGCCTGGTTCGGCAACCCGATGGTCTACCTGGAGAAGTACCTGACCAACCCACGTCACGTGGAGGTCCAGGTACTGTCCGACGGCCAGGGCCACGCCATCCACCTGGGTGATCGCGATTGCTCGCTGCAACGTCGCCACCAGAAGGTATTGGAAGAAGCCCCGGCACCGGGCCTGGACGAGAAAGCCCGCCAGGAAGTACTGGCGCGTTGCGTCAAGGCGTGCATCGACATCAACTACCGTGGCGCCGGTACCTTCGAGTTCCTCTACGAAAACGGCCGCTTCTACTTCATCGAGATGAACACTCGTGTGCAGGTAGAGCACCCGGTATCGGAGATGGTCACCGGTATCGACATCGTCAAGGAGATGCTGAGCATCGCAGCCGGTAACGTGCTGTCCTTCACCCAGGACGACGTGAAGATGCACGGCCACTCCCTGGAGTGCCGCATCAACGCCGAAGACCCGAAAACCTTTATCCCAAGCCCTGGCCTGGTCAAGCATTTCCACGCGCCCGGCGGCAACGGCGTACGTGTGGATTCGCACCTGTACAGCGGCTACAAGGTTCCGTCCAACTACGACTCGCTGATCGGCAAGCTGATCACCTGGGGCGCCACTCGCGACGAGGCCATGGCCCGTATGCGCAACGCCCTGGACGAAATCGTGGTCGACGGCATCAAGACCAACATCCCGCTGCATCGGGATCTGGTTCGTGATGAAGGCTTCTGCGAAGGTGGTGTGAACATTCACTACCTGGAACACAAGCTGGCCAACCAGTAAGTGCTCCACCCAACAAAACCGCCTTCGGGCGGTTTTGTTGTTTATGGGCCACCGCCCCCTGATCGTTCCCACGCGTGGGAACGCCTCTTGTGGCGCTCCGCACCACGCCTTAACAACGGGACGCGGAGCGTCCGAGGCGGCATTCCCACGCCGAGCGCGGGAACGATCGTCGGCGCAGTCGTCTTCTGGCTTGCTCTCGCGTAAACTTGCGCGCTTTCGCGGCCTGCCCGCCGCACATTCATTTTTTTCAAAGGTGCCCGCCATGCCTTGGCTGCAAGTCCGTCTCGCCATCAGCCCAGAACAAGCCGAAACCTACGAAGACGCGTTCCTCGAAGTGGGCGCCGTGTCGGTGACCTTCATGGACGCCGAAGACCAGCCGATTTTCGAGCCGGAACTCAACACCACGCCGCTGTGGTCCCACACCCACTTGCTGGCCCTGTTCGAGGACGGCACCGACGCCGCCGCCGTGCTGGCCCATATGGAACTGCTCACCGGCGGCCCGCTGCCCGAGCATCACAGCGAAGTCATCGAAGACCAGGACTGGGAACGCAGCTGGATGGACAACTTCCAGCCCATGCGTTTCGGCCAGCGCCTGTGGATCGTGCCAAGCTGGCACGCCGCGCCCGAGCCAGACGCCGTCAACCTGCTGCTGGACCCGGGCCTTGCGTTCGGTACCGGCACGCACCCGACCACCGCCCTGTGCCTGGAATGGCTGGACGGCCAGGACCTGACCGATAGCAACGTACTGGACTTCGGTTGCGGCTCGGGGATCCTGGCCATCGCCGCCCTGCTGTTGGGCGCCAAGGAGGCCGTGGGCACCGATATCGACGTGCAGGCCCTGGAAGCCTCCCGCGATAACGCCGGGCGCAACAACATTGCCGAAGGCAAATTCCCACTCTACCTGCCTGAGGACCTGCCCCAGGTTCAAGCCGATGTGCTGGTGGCCAATATCCTCGCCGGGCCACTGGTGTCGCTGGCGCCGCAACTGTCGAGCCTGGTCAAGCCGGGCGGGCGCCTGGCGCTGTCGGGCATCCTCGCCGAGCAAGGTGAAGACGTGGCTGCGGCCTACGCCAAAGACTTCGAGCTGGACCCGATCGCCAACCGTGATGGCTGGGTACGCATCAGCGGTCGTCGGCGCTAGAATGAGCGCTTGCCTGAATCGGATGGCCGCATGACCGACAGTTTCGTCACCCAGTGCCCACATTGCCAATCGCGCTTTCGCGTCAACCACGCTCAATTGAGCGTGGCCCGCGGCGTGGTGCGTTGCGGCTCGTGCCTGCAAGTGTTCAACGCCGCTCGCCAGTTGCTGGAGCAACGTGCCCAGGCGTCTGCGCCGGAACCTGAAGCGCCGACAACCCCCGAACCGATTGGCGAAGCACCTCCCGAGCCACCACGGGCCATCAGCCAGAAACAGTGGACGGCCGAAGAGCTGGACCTGGATAACCTGGACAAGGAACTGGCCAAGCTGGAACGTCGCGAGATCCAACATACCCAGGCCTTGGGTGCGGAACGTCGCCAGCCAGGTGCCGACCGCCGGCAAAAGGAAGAGTCCTTCAGCGCCAGCCGCGATACGGTCAAGGCCGAGGAAGAAAAGTGGGCGGCCAGCCTGTTCAGTGAGCCACCCGAAGAGCGCGCCCAGGCACCAGAAGAAGAGCCCGAGCCGGTTAAGGCACCTGCGTCCAAACAGCGCACCGAACCGTCCATGTCGGCCCACGTCGACGAACTCGATGACGAACCAGCTCTGCACGCCACTACCGTGGATGACGACCTCGACCCGCCGCTGATACCCACCCGCGACGAGCACGATGAACCTGAACCCGAAGACCGCGCACAGCCGCGCCCCAAGCGCGCGCGAACGGAGGCTGGTGTACACGACGAGTTACTCCAGGACCTGGAAGACGACCCCCTGCACCTGTATGCGCAGAAGCGTCCGTCAAGCTGGGGTCGCCGTCTGGTCTGGATATTGTTGGTGGTACTCGCCGCTGCCGGTCTGGCCGGCCAGTACATCGCCTACCAATTCGACGACCTGGCCCGCCAGGACGCCTACCGTCCCTGGTTCCAGGCGTTATGCCCGAAACTGGGGTGCACCGTGCCATCGCGGGTCGACATTACTCACATAAAGAGCAGCAATCTGGTGGTGCGCAGCCACCCCGAATTCGCCGGGGCGCTGGTGGTCGATGCCATCATCTATAACCGTGCGACCTTCTCCCAGCCCTTCCCGCTGCTGGAGTTGCGCTTTGCGGACTTGAACGGCAGCCTGATTGCCAGTCGTCGCTTCAAGCCCGCCGAATACCTCAGCGGCGAGTTGGCTGGCGTCAGCGAAATGCCCTCGCAGACGCCTATCCACATCTCCCTGGACATTCTTGATCCGGGCAATAGAGCCGTGAACTACAGCCTGAGCTTCCACTCGCCCGAGTAAAACGGCGTGCCCACCGAGGTTTGACGGCGGATTATTGACTTGACCGCCGTCAACCAAACCGATGGCGATAAAAAAGTAACTGTTCAGATTTTATCCAATTCAGCCTTTAACCAGTCATCGAGAGCGGGTATCATGCCAACCCTTTTTCGAACTCTAATGATCCGGCCCCACAACAGGGAAGTCCTATGTCGGCGGTACGCATCGGCCCATACACATTGCAAAACGGCTTGATCCTCGCCCCGATGGCGGGTGTCACCGACCAGCCCTTTCGTCAGCTGTGCAAGCGTCTGGGCGCGGGTCTAGTAGTCTCTGAAATGGTTACCAGCGACATGAGTCTGTGGAACACCCGCAAGTCGCGGATGCGCATGATCCACGAAGGTGATCCCGAGCCACGCTCGGTGCAGATCGCCGGGGGCGATGCGCAGATGCTGGCGGATGCCGCACGGGCCAATGTGGAGCTGGGTGCACAGATCATCGATATCAACATGGGCTGCCCGGCCAAGAAGGTCTGCAACAAGGCCGCCGGTTCCGCACTGTTGAAAGATGAGCAGTTGGTCGCCGAGATCCTGCAGGCCGTTGTCGGCGCAGTGGATGTACCGGTGACCCTGAAGATTCGTACCGGTTGGGACCGGGACAACAAGAATGGCCTGACGGTGGCGAAGATCGCTGAACAGGCAGGCATTACAGCGCTGGCGGTGCATGGCCGTACCCGCGCCGACCTTTATACCGGTGAAGCCGAGTACGACACCATTGCCGCGATCAAGCAGGCCGTGTCGATGCCCGTCTTTGCCAATGGCGACATCGACAGTGCCGAGAAAGCCCGGCGCGTGCTGCACGCGACCGGTGCCGATGGCTTGTTGATTGGCCGGGCCGCCCAGGGGCGGCCGTGGATTTTTCGTGAAATCGAGCATTTCCTGCGTACCGGTGAAGTCTTGCCGGCACCAGAGTTGGTCGAGGTGGAACGTATTCTGCTAGAGCATCTGGCCGCCCTGCACGCCTTTTATGGGGACGTGATGGGAGTACGCATTGCTCGCAAGCATGTCGGCTGGTATCTCGCCACCTTGCCGGGCGCCAAGGAATTCCGCGCTCAGTTCAATCGTTTGGATGAAACGCAGGCACAGGTCGCCACCGTTCGTGAGTTCTTCGCCGGACGCGACAAGAGCCTGGGAACAGGGGATGGAGAAGGGGTGGCCGCATGACGATGATGACCGAGACTTTAGTGAGTGGAACAACACCCGTGAGCGACAATGTCAATTTGAAACAGCACCTCAACACGCCCAGCGAAGAAGGCCAGACCCTTCGCGGGAGTGTCGAGAAGGCGCTGCACAATTATTTCGCCCACCTTGAGGGCGCTTCCGTCACGGATGTGTACAACCTGGTGCTCTCCGAAGTCGAGGCGCCCTTGCTCGAAAGCGTGATGAACTACGTCAAGGGCAACCAGACCAAAGCCAGTGAGCTGCTGGGCCTCAACCGTGGCACGTTGCGCAAAAAGCTCAAGCAGTACGATTTGCTGTAAGCATTCAATCAAACCAGAAAGGCGCCCGCGTAAAACCGGTCGCCTTTTTTGCTGACTTCCTTTGCTTTTGATGGAAATTGAGATGACCGACCAGACCACCCGCCTGCCGATCCGCCGTGCCTTGATCAGTGTTTCCGACAAGACCGGGATCCTTGAATTTGCCCGGGAGCTGGAAGCCCTGGGTGTGGAAATCCTCTCCACGGGCGGGACCTTCAAACTGCTGCAGGACAACGGCGTGGCCGCAGTGGAAGTCGCGGACTACACCGGTTTCGCAGAGATGATGGACGGTCGCGTCAAGACCCTGCACCCGAAAATTCACGGCGGCATCCTTGGCCGTCGCGGCATCGACGACGCCATCATGACCGAGCACGGCATCAAGCCGATCGACCTGGTGGCCGTTAACCTCTACCCGTTCGAAGCCACCATCAACAAGCCAGGTTGCGGCCTGCCGACCGCCATCGAAAACATCGATATCGGCGGCCCGACCATGGTGCGCTCGGCGGCCAAGAACCATAAGGACGTGGCCATCGTGGTCAATGCCGGCGACTACGCCAACGTCCTGGAAAACCTCAAGGCCGGTGGCCTGACCTACGCCCAGCGCTTCGACCTGATGCTCAAGGCGTTCGAACACACCGCCGCCTATGACGGCATGATCGCCAACTACATGGGCACCGTGAACCAAGCGGCTGACACCCTGAGCACAGAAGGTCGCAGCCAGTTCCCGCGCACCTTCAACAGCCAGTTCATCAAGGCCCAGGAAATGCGCTACGGCGAGAACCCGCACCAGAGTGCGGCGTTCTACGTGGAAGCCAAGCCGGCCGAAGTGGGCATCGCCACCGCCACTCAACTGCAAGGCAAAGAACTCTCCTACAACAACGTGGCCGACACTGACGCCGCGCTGGAATGCGTAAAGAGCTTCGTCAAGCCGGCCTGCGTGATCGTCAAGCACGCCAACCCGTGCGGCGTGGCAGTCAGCCCGGACGCTGAAGGCGGTATCCGCCAGGCGTACGAACTGGCCTACGCCACCGACACCGAATCCGCATTCGGCGGCATCATTGCCTTCAACCGCGAACTGGATGCCGAGACCGCCAAGGCCATCGTCGAGCGTCAGTTCGTCGAAGTGATCATCGCCCCAAGCGTCAGCGAAGAAGCCCGCGCCATCGTCGCCGCCAAAACCAACGTGCGCCTGCTGGCCTGTGGCGAGTGGTCGGCAGACCGCGCCGCGGCCTGGGACTACAAGCGCGTCAATGGCGGCCTGCTGGTACAGAGCCGCGACATCGGCATGATCGGCAGCGATGACCTGAAAGTCGTGACCAAGCGCGCGCCGACCGAGCAAGAGATCAACGACCTGATCTTCGCCTGGAAAGTGGCCAAATACGTCAAGTCCAACGCCATCGTCTACGCCAAGAACCGCCAGACCATCGGTGTCGGCGCCGGCCAGATGAGCCGCGTGAACTCGGCACGTATCGCCGCGATCAAGGCTGAACATGCCGGTTTGCAGGTGGTGGGTTCGGTGATGGCTTCCGATGCGTTCTTCCCGTTCCGTGACGGCCTGGACAACGCCGCGAAAGCTGGCGTGACCGCCGTGATCCAACCGGGCGGTTCGATGCGTGATGCAGAAGTCATCGCCGCTGCTGATGAAGCTGGCATTGCGATGGTCTTCACCGGCATGCGCCACTTCCGCCACTGATTGATCGTTCCCACGCTCCGCGTGGGAACGCAGCCAGGGACGCTCCGCGTCCCTCGGACGCAGAGCGTCCGTAGAGGCATTCCCACGCAGAGCGTGGGAACGATCATCCTAACGAGGTTTTTGAAATGAATGTTTTGATCATTGGCAGCGGTGGCCGTGAACACGCCCTGGCCTGGAAAGTAGCCCAGGACCCACGCGTGCAGAAAGTCTTCGTTGCTCCCGGCAACGCCGGCACCGCCATCGAAGCCAAGTGTGAAAACGTCGCCATCGACGTGCTGGCCCTGGAGCAGTTGGCGGATTTTGCCGAGAAGAATGTTTCCCTGACCATCGTCGGCCCGGAAGTGCCACTGGTAGCAGGCGTCGTCGATCTGTTCCGCAGCCGTGGCCTGGATTGCTTTGGCCCTACCGCTGGCGCCGCCCAGCTGGAAGGCTCGAAAGCCTTTACCAAGGACTTCCTGGCTCGCCACAAGATCCCGACGGCCGACTACCAGAACTTCACCGAGATCGAACCGGCCCTGGCTTACCTGCGTGAGAAAGGCGCACCGATCGTGATCAAGGCCGATGGCCTGGCTGCCGGCAAAGGCGTGATCGTCGCCATGACCCTGCAGGAAGCCGAAGACGCCGTGCGCGACATGCTCGCCGGCAATGCCTTTGGTGACGCCGGTTCACGCGTAGTCATCGAGGAGTTCCTCGACGGCGAGGAAGCCAGTTTTATCGTGATGGTCGACGGCAAGAACGTATTGCCGATGGCCACCAGCCAGGACCACAAGCGCGTCGGCAACGGCGACAGTGGCCCGAACACCGGCGGCATGGGTGCCTACTCCCCGGCGCCCGTTGTCACCGCCGACGTCCACCAGCGCGTCATGGACCTGGTGATCTGGCCAACCGTGCGCGGCATGGCGGATGAAGGCAACGTGTACACCGGTTTCCTCTATGCCGGCCTGATGATCGACAAAGCCGGTAACCCCAAAGTCATCGAGTTCAACTGCCGCTTCGGCGATCCGGAAACCCAACCGGTGATGCTGCGCCTGCAATCGAGCCTGGTGCTGCTGGTGGAAGCCGCCCTCGCCCAGGCCCTGGACAAGGTCGAAGCGCAGTGGGACCCACGACCTAGCGTTGGGATTGTGCTGGCGGCCGGTGGCTACCCCGCCGACTACGCCAAGGGCGATGTGATCGAAGGCCTCGACGCCGCCGCTGCGCTGGAAGGCAAGGTGTTCCATGCAGGCACCGCGCTCAAGGACGGCAAAGTTGTAACCGCCGGTGGCCGCGTGTTGTGCGCCACCGCGATGGGTGCCAGTGTCGATGCCGCGCAACAACAGGCATACAAACTGGCGGCGAAAATCGACTGGAAGGGCTGCTTCTACCGCACCGACATTGGCTACCGTGCCATTGCCCGCGAACGCGGTGAGAACAACTGAGCAGCTACACTTGCAGTAGCTATCCGTTCGGTTAGGTAAGGGCCTTTGGCCCTTGCCGTACCCTGTTGCCCCGCGCATAGTTAACCCTTGCATCCACCTACCGAAGGGATTTCGCCGTGCGCTGGCTCAGGATCGCCATAGGTTTCACAATCAGTCTGCTGACCCTGCTCTGCTTGCTACCGGCCCAGGCCGCTGCGCAAGGCAGTGGCTGGGCAGTATTGCTTGATGAACAGGCCGACCTGCAACTGAGCGATATCCGTTCCGCCCGCTATACCAATCAATTCAGCCCCATCGAACTGGACCGGATCACCGCCGCGCAGCCGGACGGTGCGTTGTGGGTGCGTTTCAGGTTGCAGCCCGGCAAGCACGAACAAGTGCTGCGGGTGTTCGCCCCGGACCTCTCCAGCCTGAGCCTGTATGTGCTGGACGGCGACACCCTGGTGGAGCAACAAACCACCGGCACACGCCAACCCCAGGCTGAGCGCTCGTTGCCCAGCAGTGACTTCATGCTGCCGATGCCTCAGAGCCAACGGCCACTGGAGGTATACCTGCGCCTGGTCTCGGAACACGAGCTGCGCCCTTACATCACCCTGGAACCAGCGGTGCTGGCCGCCGCCAACCAGAACCAGACGCTGATCTACGGCCTGCTGTTCGGCGTGCTGTCGATGCTGATCCTGCACAACCTCACGCGCTTCGCCTACCACCGCTCGCGCAGCAGCCTGTGGCTGGCCGCGTGCGAGTTCCTGTTGATGCTCAGCCTGGCGCTGTTGCTCAACCTGGTGGGGCCATGGCTGCCGAACTGGCACGCAATCCAGACCCCCGGTGCCTACCTGGCCCTGCTGCTGACCGCACCCTGTGGGCTGATGTTCGCCTACCGCTTCTTCATGCCCCTGGGCCCGCACCCGCTGAACAAAGTGTTGATGGCCGACATCCTGCTGATCATCCTGTGCGGCCTGCTCCTGTTGTTCGTCAACACCTTGCCGCTGAACATCATCACCTATGCCCTGGTCGCGCTGGCGGGCCTGAGCATGCTGTTTGTCTCGGCCTATCACTGGCAAAAAGGCTACCGCCCGGCGCGCTTGTTCGTGGCGGCCATGGTGGTATTCAACATCGGCACGTTGATCATTCTGCCCGCACTGCTCGGCCTTACCCTGGTGGCGCCACAGGGGCTGATCGTCACCCTGTTGAGCTTTATCTGCCTCAGTGGCCTGCTGATGAGCCTGGCCCTCGGCGAGCGCCAGCGCGCCATTGTCGAAACCCGTTTCAGCCTGAGCCGCGACCTGGCGGCCAGCAATGCCGAAATCGCCGCCAAAGCCGAGTTCCTGGCGAAGATCAGCCACGAAATCCGCACGCCCATGAACGGTGTGCTGGGCATGACCGAGTTGCTGCTGGGCACGCCGTTGTCGGTGAAGCAACGCGACTATGTGCAGACCATCCACAGCGCCGGTAATGAGTTGCTCACCCTGATCAACGAGATTCTCGACATTTCCAAGCTCGAATCCGGGCAGATCGAACTCGATGATGTGCAGTTCGATCTCAATGCATTGATCGACGACTGCCTGAGCATCTTCCGCGCCAAGGCCGAGCAACAGAATGTCGAGCTGATCAGCTTCATCCAACCCCAGGTACCACGAGTGATCAGCGGTGACCCGACGCGACTGCGCCAGGCTTTACTGAGCCTTCTGGAAAACGCCCTGCACAAAACCGATGAAGGCGAAGTGCTGATCGTTGTCGCCCTGGATGAGCGCAGCACCAAGCCACGCCTGCGCATTGCCGTGCAAGACAGCGGCGTGCCCATGGAAGCTGCCGAACGCGACGCCCTGTTGCACAGCGAACTGCACAGCAAGAACTTCCTTTCGGCGACGCGCTTGAGCGGCCACTTGGGCTTGGTCATCGCACGCCAGCTGATCTTGTTGATGAACGGCGAGTTCGGCGTCAAGAGTGGGAGCCACCAGGGCAGTACCCTGTGGCTGACCCTGCCGCTGGACCCGGAACGCCTGGAACACCCGACCAGCGACCTCGACGGCCCGCTCAAGGACGCCCGCGTGCTGGTGGTGGACGACAACGACACCTGCCGCAAAGTCCTGGTGCAACAATGCACGGCCTGGGGCCTGAACGTCAGCGCCGTGCCTTCGGGCAAGGAGGCCCTGGCGCTGCTGCGCACCAAGGCGCACCTGCGTGATTATTTCGACGTGGTACTGCTGGACCAGAACATGCCCGGCATGACCGGCATGCAACTGGCGGCGAAAATCAAGGAAGACCCGAGCCTGAACCACGACATCCTGCTGATCATGCTCACCGGAATCAGTAACGCACCGAGCAAGATCATTGCGCGCAACTGCGGGATCAAGCGCATCCTCGCCAAACCGGTGGCTGGCTACACCCTCAAGACCACCCTGGCCGATGAACTGGCCCAGCGCAGCAAAGGCGCCCCCGTGGCACGCCCGGCCCCCAGCGCACCGGCAGCCATGACCGTGCCCAGCGATTTCCGCATCCTGGTAGCCGAAGACAACAGCATCTCCACCAAAGTGATTCGTGGCATGCTCGGCAAGCTCAATCTCGACCCGGACACCGCCAGCAACGGCGAAGAAGCGCTGCAAGCGATGAAAGCCCAGCGCTATGACCTGGTATTGATGGACTGCGAAATGCCGATTCTCGATGGCTTCTCCGCCACACAGCAACTGCGGGCATGGGAAGTCAGCCACCAACGCGTGCGCACGCCAGTGGTGGCGCTCACCGCGCATATCCTGTCGGAACACAAAGAACGCGCACGCCAGGCAGGCATGGACGGGCATATGGCCAAGCCGGTGGAACTGTCGCAGCTGCGCGAGCTGGTGGACTACTGGGTCGCGCAGCGCCAACAGCGCCCTGAGCACAGCACCCTTTCCTGATGATCGTTCCCACGCGTGGGAATGCCGCCCGGGACGCTCCGCGTCCTGCTTGAACGCGACGCAGAGCGTCACTGGATGCATTCCCACGCAGAGCGTGGGAACGATCACACCCACCACTATCGCAGGCAAGCCAGCTCTCACATTTGATCTGTGTCGGATAGACTCCTCCACACTTTCCCCGCCCGCGAGCCGCCCCCATGCTCCATGTGTTATTCAGCGTTTACCTGAAGATACTGGTGCTCTACAGCCCGTGATGATCGTTCCCACGCTCCGCGTGGGAATGCCGCCCGGGACGCTCCGCGTCCTGCTTGAACGCGACGCAGGGCGTCACTGGATGTATTCCCACGCAGAGCGTGGGAACGATCACACCCACCGCTATCGCAGGCAAGCCAGCTCCCACATTTGATCTGTGTCGGATAGACTCCTCCACACTTTCCCCGCCCGCGAGCCGCCCCCATGCTCCATGTGTTATTCAGCGTTTACCTGAAGATGCTGGTGCTCTACAGCCCGTTCTTTGTGCTGTCCTGCTTTATCAGCCTGACCCGTGGCTACTCCAGCAAGGAGCGTCGGCGCCTGGCGTGGAAAGTTGCACTGGCCACCCTGGTATCGAGCGTGCTGCTCTACCTGTTTGGCCGGGTGATTTTCAGTGTGTTCGGCATTACCGTCGACGCGTTCCGTATCGGCGCCGGCAGTGTGTTGTTTATCTCCGCCCTGGGCATGGCCCAGGGCAAGTCGGCGGTGCAGACCGACAACGTGCAGCAGGACGTGACCATCGTGCCGCTGACCATCCCTCTCACCGTCGGCCCCGGCACCATCGGCGCCTTGCTGGTGATGGGCGTCAGCCAACCACACTGGGACGACAAGCTTACCGCCATCCTCAGTATTGCCCTGGCCAGCCTGACGGTAGGCGTGGTGCTGTACCTGTCCAACCGTATCGAACGCATTCTCGGCGACCAGGGCTTGCAGATTGTCAGCCGGTTGATGGGCCTGTTCGTCTGCGCCCTGGCCGCGCAAATCATTTTTACCGGGGTACGCGGCTACCTGGTGCCCTAGATCCGGTATTTGGCGATAGCCATTTCCACTTTGTCACCGGCGCTTTCGCGCATCAGTTGGATGGTTTTCTCGTTGACCATAGAGGTATTGAGCACCAGGCAAGTCTGCCCGCTGAACGCCTCGAACGAGGAGCTATCCCACTCCAGGAAGGGCAGGCCCACCTGTTTATCCACACCATGGGTGCTGTAGGTCACCAGCACCATGATCAACTCGCCGTCTGTTTCAGCGCAGGAGGCCAGGCCGAAATCGCCGCCCTCATGCACCGCGCAATTGCGCTTGAACAGCTCGAAAGACGCTGGCTGACGCTTCAATGCATCCAGCGCATCGGCGGCCAGCTTGGGCAAGGCGCTAAGCAGTGGCCCGAACAGCGCCGTCGACGTCAGCATCGAGGCGATGATATTCAGCGCCGCCAGTTGCACCGTCAGGCCATTGCCCGCACGCGAGACCCGTTCAAAGCGACTGCGCAGCGGCAGCCACCCCAGGCTGACCATCACCTTGATAAATTCCTCGTACCACGCCTCGCTGCCCCGCTGGACCTTCAGCACATCGCTCACATAACTGCTGGCCAGCAGATAGCTTTTGCGTACGTATTCGCGATTCAACGCCGACAAGCCTTCGGCAAATGAAATCACCCCGTTGTTGACCACGGCCGCATTGCAATCATCGTCGCTATCCAGCGCGCAAGCGGCCTGCCTGGCAGGTGCGCCCGGCAATTTGTAGGCAGCAATCAACTTGCGCCTTTTTTTACTGTTGATCCTTCTGTGACGTCGCTCCATTTTCTGTTCTCCACAAGCACCCCACATGGGGCTTGCTTCCACCCTAGTCCAGGGAGCAGCGGGGTTTCCATGCGATAAACATCCCTTGGACTGCCCCGCCCAAAACCAGCGTCCAGCAATGACAAGGCGCGGCGGGCAGGCCTGCGGTTTTCATCGCATAAAAAAGAAAAAGCCCCGAACAACGCCAGGGGAATCCCTGGGTTATTCGGAGCTTTCCGGCAGCCAACCGGGCTGTTTTCAGGAGTTGGGTTTGTCGCCATACCAACGTGGTGTGTACACCCACTCGCCGCCACCCGCGCGCGGGAACACACAGGTGGTGGATGAACCGATCAGCACCATGGTGCGCATGTCCACCTGCTCGGGCGTCAGTTGCCCCAAGGTAGTGACGCGCAGCGTCTGGCCTGGACGACCGATGTCACGGCCCAGCACCACCGGCGTCTGCGGCGTGCGATGCAGCGCGACGATCTCCAGGGCGCGTCCCAGTTGCCAAGGCCGCGACCTGGAGATCGGGTTGTAGAACGCCAAGGCCAGGTCGGCCTGGGAAGCCAGGTCCAGGCGTTTTTCGATGATCGCCCAGGGCTTGAGATTATCCGACAGCGACATCACACAGAAATCATGCCCCAGCGGCGCGCCCGCCTGGGCAGCGGTGGCCAGCGAAGCGGAAACCCCCGGCAGGATTTCCAGGTCGACCTGATGCCAGGCCGGCTCGCTGGACTCGTGCAGCGCCTCGATCACCGCTGCGGCCATGGCGAATACACCTGGGTCACCAGAGGACACCACCACCACCGAGCGGCCTTGCGCGGCTAGCTCGAAGGCGTGGCGGGCGCGCTGCATTTCTTCGCGGTTGTCAGTGCAGTGTTGCACTTGGTCGTCCCGGAACGGCCCGGCCATGCGCACGTAGGTTTCATACCCCAGCACATCGGTGCAACGCGCCAGTTCCGCCTTCACCGCCGGCACCATCAATTCAGCAGCGCCGGGGCCCAGGCCAATCACCGCCAGACGCCCGCGGGGGCGCCCAACCTGTGACAGATCCAAGGGCTGCTCGGCCACGGTGATACTGATGTCCGCAACGGGTTCCAGTACGGCAAAACGCAGCGGTACACCCAAGGCCGACGCGGCTTCATGCAAGGACGCGTCAGCCATCTGCAGGTCGCTGGCCAGCAGGCAGGCCAGGGATTGCACGGCCACGCCAGCCTCCTGCAACGCCGAGCGCACACGCTCGGCCAACTGCGCACCCGGCCGGCAGGTGGCGTAGACATTCTGCGGGTAAATCAGCAACTCGTTGGCTGCCGGTGTGCGCTCGGCACTGCCCACATGAATCGCCAGGCGCGCCTGTTGATCCTGAGGCAGGTTAGCGTCCTCCAGCCATGGCGCCGCGCCTTCAATGCGCACGCTTTCGCCGGCCAGAAGGTCGCAGACAAAGCGTTTGCCCAGCTCGATGTCGGCCAGTTGATAGCCCGCCGGCGGGTTGAGCAGGCAGGTGCCAAAACGCAACTCGCCGCTGGTGGTGATGGCGGCGGACACGCCGAGCGCTGCCGCAATATCGCGCGCCATGAGGTTCACGCCCCCCAGGCCACCGAGCAACGGCACCACAGCGCTGCCGTCTTCAGCCACGGCCAGCACGGCGGGTTCTTCACCCTTTTCCAGCAGCAACGGTGCCAGGGTGCGAATCACAATGCCCGCGGCGCACAGGGCAATTAGCGGCGTGCCCTGCTGATAGAGCTGACGCAAGGTCGCGCCGAATTCGCTGTAGGTACGGTCTGCCCCCTCAACCCGTGTGGCCAAACCGTGGATCAACGCGCCGGGGTAAACCTGTTGGAGCTTGCGCGCAGTCGCCAGGCTGCCTTGACCCAGAATCACAATCGCCGGGGTCATCAACCTTGCCACCGTTCACCGGGCACGATGATCAGTGAGAAATACGGCGACGACATCGGCTCCACCTGATCCAGCGACACGATCTTCTGGTTGGCCATGGTCGCGCGTTCCACGTACAACGCCCGCTCGGCCAGACCCAGCTCTTCCAACACCTGGCGCACTTTCGGGAAGTTGCGCCCCAGCTTCATGATCACTGCGGCATCGGCATCGGCCAGGCGGCGCTTGAGATCCTCATGGGGCAATACGCCCGAGAGCACCGACAAGCTCTGATTGCGATACACCAACGGCGCGCCGAGTACCGAGGCACCACCGAGCATCGAGCACACACCTGGAATCACCTGGGCCTCGTAGCGCTCGGCCAGGCGGTCATGCAGGTACATGTAGGAGCCGTAGAAAAACGGGTCACCTTCGCAGATCACCGCCACGTCGCGGCCCGCGTCCAGGTGCGCGGCCACGTCGAGGCTGGCATTGTCGTAGAAGTCGCTGATCACCTGCTCGTAGGACAGCGGCGCCGGCAGCACTTCGGTGGTTACCGGGTACACCAGCGGCATCAGGGTCTGTTGCGGCACCAGGTGGTCCTCGATGATGCCGAAGGCGTTGCCCTTCTTGCCCTTGGCCACGAAGTACGCCACCACCGGCGATTCACGCAGCAGGCGCAGGGCTTTGAGGGTAATCAGTTCCGGGTCACCGGGGCCGACGCCCAGGCCGATCAAACGTCCGCGCACCTGCATTATTCAACCTCCGTGGCCAGGGCATTGACGGCGGCAGCAGCCATGGCGCTGCCGCCCAGGCGACCTTGCATGATCACGAACGGCACCCCACGACTATCAGCGGCGAGCATGGCCTTGGATTCGGCGGCGCCGACAAAGCCCACCGGGAAACCCAGGATCAACGCCGGTTTCGGCGCGCCGGCATCGAGCATTTCCAACAGATAGAACAACGCGGTCGGCGCGTTGCCGATCACCACCACACTGCCTTCCAGATGCGGGCGCCACAGTTCAAGGGCGGCGGCGGAACGGGTATTGCCCAGTTCCCGCGCCAGCTCCGGCACGCTGTCGTCGCGCAGGGTGCAGATCACTGGGTTATTGGCTGGCAGGCGCGCGCGGGTCACGCCTTCGGAGACCATCCGCGCATCGCACAGAATCGGCGCGCCAGCGGCCAGCGCATCGCGCCCGGCCTTGCCCGCACCTTCGGAGAATTGCAGACCGTCGATGGCCTCGACCATGCCGCACGCATGGATCAACCGCACCGCGAGTTTTTCCAAATCGGCCGGGATGCGGTCCAACTTGGCTTCCGCGCGAATAATGGCGAAGGAGTTGCGATAGATCTCCTGACCGTCGCGGATGTAATCAATCATCGGTGTTGCTCCGTGGACGAGCGCGCAACAGGGCGCCCGCCGCTTCAATGGAAAGAGTGCGCGCGTGCAGCCGGCCAAAACCAGGCTGGGCTGCATCGCGAAAATAGAGGTCGTAGTGGCCGGGGCTCACCGCCAGCAAGGTGACTGGCGCGGTGTGCGCGGCAGCGCAGGAGCGCAGGCAGCCGGACAGATGCACCTCAACGCCCGGTTGCAGAGCGGCCAGTTGCACGGCGTCGGCCTTGGTGTCGGCCAAGCCTTTTGCGCAGCCGCTGGAACCGGTGCAGGCAATCATGCGCGCCAGCGGGTGGCCGAGCGAGCAGATAAAGCCCAGTTGCGCCAGGCGCTCGGTCAAGGCGTGAGGCTTTTCGACGTTGGGCACCAGCACGCCTTGCCAGGGGGTAAAGCGCAAGGTGCCGTCCCCATAGTCACTGGCCAGTTGTGCGGCGCCCTTGAGCATCGCCGGGTTCAGGCGGCCCAATGGCGCGAGGGCGGCGACGTAGAACTGATTCTTTTGCACTTGTGGATAAGTGCCCACCTGGAGCGACGCGTCGCTGGGCGGGCGTATGAAGCCGTCGGCTGGCAGCAACGGCAAGCGCAAATGGTTCAGCACGTTATCCACAGACAAATGGCGCATGCGCGTTTGTTCTGGGGTGGCGAGGTCCAGAAACGCTTCCAGCACGGCCACGACCAACCCATGCCCCTGGTTCAAAGGCACGGCGGCCAGGGGCGCATCCAGGCCCGGACAGCCGGCCAGGCCGAACGCGAGCAGGGTTTCGCCATGGCGTAAGAAGGCCGACAACCACAGGTCGTGGTGATGCTCGAGCATCGCCAGGTCTTCGCCGCCATCGAGTTGCACCGCGAACTTGGCCGACAGTTCATGGAAACGCGGATGGTTCTCCAGGGTGGCGAGGATCTGCGCGGCCAGTGGGCGGGTGTCGAACAGCATCTGCGGGTCAATGCCGGCGCTGGGGCTGAGCATCAGGTTGCGCACGTCGTCACCGCCCGCGTTGCTGGGGCCCAGGCCCGCCGCCAGTAGTCGGGCGATCAACGCCTCCTGCTCAGCGCCGATGCCGCGGATCTGCAGGTTGGCGCGGTTGGTCGCCTCAATCACCCCGCCCGCATACGCCTGGGCCGCGTCCGCCACGGCGTGGGCCTGGGCGGCAGTGATCGCGCCGCCCGCCAATTTGACTCGGCAAATGCCACCGTCCAACGCCTGGACAATACGCAGCAACCCCGGACAAGCCGAGGGGCGCAAGGTATTCACAGCGGGCGTTGGGTTCACGGGGCTACCGGTTGACGGGTAAAGGCGCGGTATTATGCCTGCTTTGTCCGGCGGCATGAAAAGCCTGCCCGTCGGATGTCGTTCAAGGAATTGATATGTCGCCCTGGCTGACGGTTGTAGGCATCGGTGAAGACGGCTTCAAAGGCCTGGGCAGAAATGCCCGGCATGCCCTGTTGCGCGCCACGCGGATTATAGGCGGCCAACGCCAGTTGGACCTGTTGCCGGTGTGTATTCGTGGCGAACGCCAGGTGTGGCCGACCCCGTTTTCCCTGAAGCCAGTGTTGTCGCGGCGCGGGGAGCCCGTGTGCGTTCTGGCCAGTGGCGATCCGATGTTCTATGGCGTCGGCGCCAGCCTGGCGCGGCAAGTGCCAGCTGAAGAGTTGTTGATTTTGCCCGCGCCATCGTCGGTATCCCTGGCGGCGGCGCGCCTGGGCTGGCCGTTGCAGGAGGTGGTGACGTTATCCGTGGTGGCTCGTCCGGTGGCGGCACTTAATGCGCATCTGGCCAGTGGCGTGCGCTTGTTGGTGTTGAGCAATGATGCCAGCAGCCCCGCCTTGATTGCCGCGTTGTTGGTCGAACGTGGTTTTGGCTCCAGCCGCATCAGTGTGTTTGAACATTTGGGCGGCCCGGCTGAACGGCGTATCGACGGGCACGCGCAAGCGTGGGAGCACACGGCGGTTGCCGATTTGAACCTGATCGCCATCGACTGCCTGGCGGATGCGAACGCACCGCGTCTGTCGCGTCTTGCCGGCTTGCCGGACTCGGCCTTTAAACACGATGGCCAACTGACCAAACGCGATGTGCGCGCCCTGACCCTCGCCCGCCTCGCGCCCATGCCGGGCGAACTGTTATGGGACGTAGGCGCGGGCAGTGGCTCCATCGGTATTGAATGGATGCGCACCCATCCCAGCTGTCGCGCCTTCGCGATCGAAGCCGACGCAGGCCGACAAAGCCTGATCGAACACAACCGCGACGCCCTCGGCGTGCCCGGCCTGCAACTGATTCGCGGCAAGGCGCCGGAGGCGTTAAGCGGCCTGGAAACGCCGGACGCCATCTTTATCGGCGGCGGCGTCACCCGCGACGGCGTGCTCGACACCTGCTGGCAACACCTGCGCCCCGGTGGCCGCCTGGTTGCCAATGCCGTGACCCTGCAAAGCGAAATGACCTTGATGAACTGGCGCGCCGAGCATGGCGGTGAACTGACCCGCATCCACGTGGCCCAGGCGCAGCCCCTGGGCGAGTTCGATACCTGGCGCCAGGCGCTGCCGATCACGTTGCTGGAAGTGATCAAGCCGCTATGAAAAGGATGCTATTACTGGGCGGGGTCACGGAAGCGCTGGCCATCGCCCGTACCCTGGGGCCGCAGCATATCTACAGCCTGGCCGGCGTGGGCCGCGTACCAACCGACCTGAACTGCAAGGTTCGTGTCGGGGGTTACGGAGGCGCTGAAGGGTTAGCGCAGTTTATTCGTGACGAACGTATCAGCCTGATCATTGACGCCACCCATCCGTATGCAGCGCAGATCAGCCAAAACGCGGCCCAAGCGGCGCAATTGAGCGATGTGCCTTGCTGGGCATTGCGACGCCCAGCCTGGCAGCCGCAGCCGGGGGATGATTGGCGAGAGGTCGCCGACTGGGCCGAACTGGTCGAAGCGCTCAAACCCTTCAAGCGCCCGCTGTTCACCTTGGGTCGCGAACCCTTGCAGCACCTCGACGAAATCCCCGCCGAGCAGTTCTGGACCTTGCGCGCGCTGGATGTGTATCCCGGCAACGAGCGCTGTGAGGTGATCGGCGCACGCGGGCCGTTTTTGATCGAGGATGAACGGACGTTATTCGAAGAACGGCGGATTGATGTGCTGATCAGCAAGAACAGCGGCAGCACCGCCACCGAGCCGAAGCTGGAAGTGGCGCGTGAGCGTGGGGTGCCGGTGCTGGTGTTGAAGCGGCCGGTGTTGGCTGCCGTAGATCGAGAGTTCACAGCAGTGCCGGCGTTGCTACAAGCAATCACTCTTTTCTAAACACCACCTATCCAATGTGGGAGCGTGCTTGCTCGCTCCCACACTTTGGAATTGCGTTATCAAATGACGGTAGTAGATCAGCCAGCCAAGGCGCTAGCTCAATCAACTGCGCAACCATTGGCTGGAAAAAGCCCTATACCTGACTTGATCGTTCCCACGCTCCGCGTGGGAATGCATCCTGTGACGCTCCGCGTCACGGCTTTAAAAGCGGACGCAGAGCGTCCAACGCGGCATTCCCACGCAGAGCGTGGGAACGATCAGCCCGCCTGGTGCGCCGCGTCCTTTCTGCAAAATTGGCAAGCGGCCGTTCTCGTCTATCCTCAAACCCAACACTGCGACACCAAACCACACCCGCCCTTTTTACTTATCCCCCCCGATCAGGCTAAATACCCGCCTGATCGTTTAACCCTACGGATTATCCGCCATGGCCCGTCAACGCTTTGCAATTGCCTGGATCGCCTGCCTTGCAGTGCTGTTCAATGCGTTTGCCATGCCGTTGGCCAGTGCAATGCAGCAGACCGATGACCCGGTCAAGCGTCTGATGTGGGGCGGGTTCTGTTCGTCCAATGGCGCGAGCCTCAAGGCGATTGCCCTGGGCAAGCTGGAAATTCCCGCACCGCCGGACGATCACTCTGCCATGCAGCATTGCTGGTGTTGCTCGGGCTCTGCGCCGTTGGTGGCGTTGCCGGGGCATGTGCCGCAGTTGTATGTGACGCGCTTCGAGGCGGTGCAGAACTTGCCGCCGCGCTTATTGCGCAATCCAACCCCGCGCCAGCAATGGCCGAGCCTTAACCCCCGCGCTTCTCCAACGGTCTGATCTTCTTCGCAAGTGAACTGCGTTTAGAACCGTTCTGGAGAACTGCCATGCTTAAATCTTCCCTGCTTCTGGCTGCGTTGCTGCTGCCGGTGTTCAGTGCTGCCAATGCCGAAGACTACAAGGCCGGCGATTTGCTGGTGAGCGCCCCCTGGTCTCAGGAGTTGCCACCGAATGCGCCTACCGTCGCCGCCTACTTTGTAATTCATAACACCGGGGCGGCCCCGGATCGCCTGCTCAGCGTTGAAACCAGCGTTGCCGAAAAAGCCGAGCTGCATGAGCACGTGATGCAAGGCGATTTGATGAAGATGCAACAAGTGCCCAGCGTCGCCGTACCGGCCAAGGGTGAACTGACCTTCGCGCCGATGGCCTATCACGTCATGCTGCTTGGCCTCAAAGACCGCAGCCTGCTGGCCGACGGCAAGCAATTCCCGCTGACCCTGACCTTCGAAAAAGCCGGCAAGGTCGAGGTGCAAGTGTCGGTACAGAGAATGCCACCGATGGCCGGCCACGAGCACATGCACGCCCAGTAAGCCAACCTCGATGGGCGCCCCTCGCGCCAGGTTGTCTCCCCACCGCCGCCTGATGCGCGGCAGTTGGATCAGCCTGTTCGCCATGCTGATGATCTTTATCGGTCCGCTGATTTCCCAAGCGATGCCGATGGATCATCACGCCAGCATGTCCATGACCATGGACATGCCCAACTGCCATGGTGAACCTGCTCAGCACAGCAAAGCCCCCGACGAGCATCATGTTCTCTGGGAAAAATGCGGCTATTGCAGCTTGCTGTTCAGTTGCCCGGCCCTGCCCGGCAGCGTCTCCTACGTAACCCTCGGCACCCCGCCACCCGCCAACGCCCTCACCCCCGCCACGCGCCTGGGCCATGCCCGGCAGAGCATCTTCCCCGGCGCGCGCAGCCGCGCGCCGCCTGTCGTTTCGTAAGCCCTTCATTGCGCTCCTTCACCCCGGCCGACTTTAGACAGACAGCCGCAGGCTGCTGGCCGTGTTGTTTACGATTGATTGATGGAATTTGTCATGTCCAGGTTTTCTGCTGACACCCGTTTGGGAAGTACTGCCCTGCTCACTGCCTTATGCGGCGCACTATTGGCTGCCCACGCTCACGCCGACGAGCATGAGCTGAGCCCTACCGTCATCACCGCGATCGCCCCCAGCTCACCGCTGACCGTGGTCACCAACCCCAAAGACCCTCGCCAACCGGTGCCCGCCAGCGATGGTGGCGACTACCTCAAGACCATCCCCGGCTTCGCCCTGGTGCGCAACGGCGGCACCAACGGCGACCCGGTGCTGCGCGGCATGTTCGGCTCGCGCCTGAATATCCTCACCAACGGCGGCATGATGCTCGGCGCGTGCCCGGGCCGCATGGATGCGCCAACTTCGTATATTTCGCCGGAAACCTACGACAAGCTCACCGTGATCAAAGGCCCGCAAACCGTGCTCTGGGGCCCGGGCGCGTCAGCGGGCACCATCCTGTTCGACCGTGAACCCGAGCAGTTCGGCGAGCTGGGCACGCGGGTCAACGCCAGCGTATTGGCCGGTTCCAACGGGCGTTTCGACAAGGTCATCGATGCTGCTGCCGGCGGCCCATTGGGCTATGTGCGCGTGATCGGCAACCAGGCCCACGCCGACGATTACAAGGACGGCAACAACGACACCGTCGCCTCGCGCTATGACAAGTGGAACGGTGACGTGGCTGTGGGCTTCACGCCCGACGCCGACACCCTGCTGGAACTCACCGCCGGGCGTGGCGATGGTGAAGCGCGCTACGCCGGTCGCGGCATGGACGGCTCGCAGTTCCTGCGCGAAAGCCTGGGGCTGCGTTTCGAGAAATCCAATATCGGCGAGGTGCTGGATAAGGTCGAGGCCCAGGTCTACTACAACTACGCCGACCATGTGATGGACAACTACAGCCTGCGTGTCCCTTCGGGCACCGGCATGATGGCGGGCCCCATGGCGTCCAACGTCGACCGCCGCACCCTTGGCGCACGCATCAAGGCCACCTGGCGCTGGGCGGATGTGCAATTGATCAGCGGCCTAGATGCGCAGACCAATGAACACCGTGCGCGCAGCAGCATGGGCATCGACACGTATAAGGATTTGCCGCGCAACAAGGACGCCAATTTCCACAACTACGGTGTGTTCGGCGAACTGACCTGGTACGCCGCCGACAACGATCGCCTGATCACCGGCGCGCGCTTGGACCGCGCCTCGGCCAAGGACTTCCGTCAACGCACCGGCTCGGGAATGATGTCGCGCCCGAACCCGACCGCCGGCGACACCCGCGCCGATACATTGCCCTCGGGCTTTGTGCGTTATGAGCACGACCTGGCGGACAGCCCCACCACGCTGTATGCCGGCCTGGGCCACGCGGAACGTTTCCCGGATTACTGGGAACTGTTCTCCCCCAACACCGGCGCGGCCGGCTCGGTGAATGCCTTCGACGGCGTGAAGCCCGAGAAAACCACTCAGCTCGACTTCGGTGCCCAGTACAAGAGCGCCGACCTGGAAGCCTGGGTGTCGGGCTATGTCGGCCAGGTGCGCGACTTCATCCTGTTTGACTACAGGCCCGGCATGATGGGCACCACCTCCCAGGCGCGCAATGTGGACGCACGTATCATGGGCGGCGAAGTGGGCGCAGCGTACAAGCTGAGCCAACACTGGAAAGCCGACGCCAGCCTCGCCTATGCCTGGGGCAAGAACAGCAGCGACGGCAAGGCCCTGCCACAAATGCCACCGCTGGACACGCGCCTGGGCCTGACCTACAGCGAAGACGATTGGAGCGCTGGTGCGTTGTGGAGGGTGGTCGCGGCGCAACACCGTATCGATCCAAACAAAGGCAACGTGGTCGGCAAGGACTACGACAAGAGTGGCGGCTTCGGCGTGTTCTCGCTGAACGCGGCATACCGCGTCAACAAGCACTTCAAGGTCAGCACCGGGGTCGACAACCTGTTCGGCAAGGCTTATGCCGAGCATCTGAATCTGGCCGGTAACGCAGGCTTCGGTTACCCAGCCAACGACCCGCAGGCCATCAAGGAGCCGGGGCGTACGCTCTGGACCAAGGTGGACATGAGCTTCTAAAAGCGTCGCAGGCAAGCCTGCGCCCACAGGTGGATTACAGTCCCCTGTGGGAGCTGGCTTGCCTGCGATGGCGGTGTAACAGACCAAGAAAAATCAAAAGCCTTATGCGGAGCACCCGATGACCACACAAAAAATTTCCTTCTATAACCTGGCCTGGCGCTGGCACTTTTACGCCGGCCTCTTCGTCGCCCCCTTCATGGTGCTGCTGGCCCTCACCGGCGGCATCTACCTGTTCAAACCCCAGCTCGACCCGCTGATGTACGGCCACCTGCTCACCGTGCCCGCCGCCGAACACGCGCTGAGCGCCGACGAGCAACTGCAGCGCGCCCAGGCCGCCTACCCCCACGCCGCGATCAGCAAATACCTGCCCCCTGCCGATGCCACTCGCAGCGCGCAGTTCGTGATGCGCAACGGCGCCCACGAAGTGACGGTGTTCATCGACCCCTATCGCGGTACCGTCCTCGGTGAGCAGGACGCAAACAACAACCTGCAAGCCATCGTCCGCGCCCTGCACGGCGAACTGATGATCGGCACCGTCGGCGATCGCCTGATCGAACTCGCCGCCGGCTGGGGCGTGATGCTGGTGGTGTCCGGCCTGTACCTGTGGTGGCCGCGGGGCAAGTCATCTGCAGGCATTCTGTGGCCTCGCTTCAATACCCGTGGTCGGGTGTTCTGGCGTGACCTGCACGCTGTCGCCGGCTTCTGGGGCGCGGCGTTCCTGCTGGTGATGCTGCTCAGCGGCATGACCTGGACCGGGTTCTGGGGCAAGCAATACGCCGACCTGTGGAACACCTTCCCAGCCGCGATGTGGAACAGCGTGCCGCAGTCCGACCAGCAGGCCCGTGTGCTCAACACCGCCACCCAGCAGACCGTGCCCTGGGCCCTGGAAAACACGCCGATGCCAATGTCCGGCGACCACGCCGAGCATATGAATCACGGCGCAATGCACGCAGGCCCGGCCGCACCCACGGTGCGTCTGCAACAGGTGGTCGACCTGGCCAACGCACGCAAGGTCGAGCCCGGCTACAGCATTACCTTCCCCACCACCGCCACTGGTGTATTCACCGTCGCGGTGTTCGCCGACGACCCGCGCAACGACGCCACCCTGCACGTGGACCAGTACACCGGCAAGGTCCTGGCCGATGTACGTTGGGATCATTACAACCTGGTCGCACGCGCCACCGAAACCGGCGTGATGCTGCACGAGGGCAAGATGTTCGGCTGGGTCAACCAACTGATCGTGCTGTTGATCTGCCTGATGATTCTGCTCAGCGCGGTCAGCGGCGTGGTGATCTGGTGGAAGCGCCGGCCACAAGGCGGGCTAGGTGTACCGCCGCTGCGCCATGACCTGCCCAAGTGGAAAACCGCGATGGCGATCATGCTCGGGCTGGCGATCATTTTTCCGTTGGTAGGGGCTTCGTTGGTCCTGGTGTGGGCGCTGGATCGCTTGTTGCTGTCACGCATCAGCGCAACCGCCTGAAGCATTGTCGCGCAACGCCCTCTTTTGAAGCCTGCCGTGCACTCAACGGCCTCCGTGGCGCCAACCTGGTGCGCCACGGAGCGGCTTTACCTCACGAACCCGCCGGTAATCCGTGTCTGGCGTAGCAGGCACAGCCTTTGCAAAGCCCTGTGTATCTGCCCCACAACAATTATCGGTACACGGAGATCGCACCATGAAGCGTCGCAGCTTGATCAAGGCTTTCACTTTGTCGGCATCCATTGCCGCCATGGGTTTGACCTGGACCGTCCAGGCCGCCGAGACCATCAAGGTCGGCATCCTGCACTCGCTGTCCGGGACCATGGCGATCTCCGAAACCTCGCTCAAAGACATGGCGCTGATGACCATCGACGAGATCAACGCCAAGGGCGGGGTGAACGGCAAGATGCTCGAACCGGTGGTGGTGGACCCGGCGTCCAACTGGCCGCTGTTCGCCGAGAAAGGTCGGCAACTGTTGACCCAGGACAAGGTGGCCGTGGTGTTCGGCTGCTGGACCTCGGTGTCGCGTAAATCCGTACTGCCGGTGTTCGAAGAACTCAACGGCTTGCTGTTCTACCCGGTGCAGTACGAAGGCGAAGAGATGTCGCCCAACGTGTTCTATACCGGTGCGGCCCCGAACCAGCAGGCGATCCCGGCGGTGGAATACCTGATGAGCGAAGAAGGCGGCAGCGCCAAGCGTTTCTTCCTGCTCGGCACCGACTACGTGTACCCGCGCACCACCAACAAGATCCTGCGCTCGTTCCTGCATTCCAAAGGCGTGGCGGATAAAGACATCGAGGAGGTCTACACCCCGTTCGGCCACGCCGATTACCAGACCATCGTCGCCAACATCAAGAAGTTCTCCGCCGGTGGCAAGACCGCGGTGGTCTCCACCGTGAACGGCGACTCCAACGTGCCCTTCTACAAAGAACTGGCCAACCAGGGCTTGAAAGCCACCGAGGTACCGGTGGTGGCGTTCTCGGTGGGTGAAGAAGAACTGCGCGGCATCGACACCAAGCCGCTGGTAGGCAACCTCGCGGCCTGGAACTACTTCCAGTCGGTGGAAAACCCGGTGAACCAGAAGTTCGTGGCCGACTGGAAAGCCTACGCCAAGAAACACAACCTGCCGGGCGCCGACAAAGCCGTGACCAACGACCCGATGGAAGCCACCTATGTGGGCATCCATATGTGGGCGCAGGCGGCGGAAAAAGCCAAGTCCACCGACGTCGACAAGGTGCGTGAAGCCCTGGGCGGCCAGACCTTCGCTGCGCCGTCGGGCTTCACCCTGACCATGGACAAGACCAACCACCACCTGCACAAGCCGGTGATGATCGGTGAGATCCAGGCCGACGGGCAGTTCTCGGTGGTGTGGCAGACCGAAGCGCCGATTCGTGCACAGCCGTGGAGCCCTTACATTCCGGGCAATGACAAAAAACCGGACTATGCCGTGAAGAGCAACTAACGCCCCCACGGCTCGAATGTGGGACATGGTCACTGTGGGAGCTGGCTTGCCTGCGATGCAAACAACTCGGTGTGCCTGACACACCGCAGCGATGCCATCGCAGGCAAGCCAGCTCTTACACACAGCCTGCTCCCACACTGTCCCCGCATGACCAGGACATTTTTATATGCCCACTGCCCTCCACCGCCTCATCCTCGCCCTGCTGTTGTTGCTGCCCTTTGGCGCACACGCCAGCGACGCCGAAGACTTCCTTGCCGCCAACCCGGTGCAGCAAGCCAAACTCCTGCAGGACTGGGCCGCCCAACCCGACCCAACGCGTATCGAGTTGGTGGATGCCCTTGAGCAAGGCCAACTCACACTCAACGGTGAAACCAAGACCGTGCGCCTGAACAACCGCCTGCGCGGTTTGATCAATAACGTGCAAGCCAGCCAGCAACTGCTCGCCGCCGACCCCAAGGTGCGCCTGGACGCAGCGCGCACCCTGCAAAAAAGCGCGGTGCCTGCACAACTTAAATTCCTCGACCAGCAGGTCGCCGCCGAGACGGATGAGCAGGTGCACAGCGCCCTCAGCCTGGCCCTGGCCAACCTGCAACTGGTCGACCCCGACCCGGTGGTGCGCCTGGCGGCCGTGCGCTTGCTCGGCAGCACCGGCGACCCGCTGGCCCGCACGCGCCTAGAGGCGCTGCTGGCGCCAGGCGTGGAAGCCGACGCCGCCGTACACACCGCCGCTGAGACCAGCCTGGCCCAGGTCAAACGCAAACTGATGATGGGTGAGATCCTCGGCCAGGCGTTCAGCGGCATGTCCCTGGGCTCGATCCTGCTGCTGGCGGCCCTGGGCCTGGCGATCACCTTCGGCCTGCTCGGCGTGATCAACATGGCCCACGGCGAGATGCTGATGCTCGGCGCCTACTCCACCTATGTGGTGCAATTGATGATGCAGCGCTATGTGCCCCAGGCCATCGAGTTCTACCCGTTGATCGCATTGCCGGTGGCGTTTTTTGTCACCGCGGCCATCGGCATGGCGCTGGAACGCACAGTCATTCGTCACTTGTATGGCCGCCCCCTGGAAACCCTACTCGCCACCTGGGGCATCAGCCTGATGCTGATCCAGCTGGTGCGCCTGGTGTTCGGTGCGCAGAACGTCGAAGTGTCTAACCCGGCCTGGCTGTCTGGCGGCATCCAGGTACTGCCCAATCTGGTGCTGCCGTACAACCGCATCGTGATCATCGCCTTTGCGCTGTTCGTGGTGGTGCTCACTTGGCTGCTGCTGAACAAGACGCGCCTGGGTCTGAACGTGCGCGCCGTCACCCAGAACCGCAACATGGCCGCCTGCTGCGGCGTGCCCACCGGGCGCGTGGACATGCTCGCCTTTGGCCTCGGCTCCGGTATCGCAGGTTTGGGCGGCGTGGCGCTGAGCCAGATCGGCAACGTCGGCCCGGACCTGGGCCAGAGCTACATCATCGACTCGTTCCTGGTGGTGGTGCTCGGCGGCGTCGGCCAGTTGGCCGGCAGTGTCATGGCCGCCTTTGGCTTAGGAATAGCCAACAAAATCCTCGAACCCCAGGTCGGCGCCGTGCTCGGCAAGATCCTGATCCTCGCGCTGATCATTCTGTTTATCCAGAAACGCCCGCAAGGACTCTTCGCACTGAAAGGACGGGTGATCGACTGATGAACCAGCCATTGATGCTTACGGCCACGCAAAAGGCCGGCCCCAAAGTCACGATTGCAGTCGGTGCAGTCATCCTGCTCCTGCTGCTGGCCTTGCCCCTGTGTTCACTCTTGTCTGCCGACAACCCGCTGCATGTGTCGGCCTACACCTTGACCCTGGTGGGCAAAATTCTCTGTTACGCCATCGTCGCCCTGGCGCTGGACCTGGTGTGGGGTTACGCCGGGATGTTGTCCCTGGGCCACGGTTTGTTCTTCGCCCTGGGCGGCTACGCCATGGGCATGTACTTGATGCGCCAGGCGGCAGGCAGCGAGTTGCCGGCGTTCATGACCTTTTTGTCCTGGACCGAATTGCCCTGGTACTGGGCCGGCACCGACCACTTCCTGTGGGCGTTGTGCCTGGTGGTACTGGCCCCCGGTGTGCTGGCCTTGGTGTTCGGTTTCTTCGCCTTCCGCTCGCGGATCAAGGGCGTGTATTTCTCGATCATGACCCAGGCCCTGACGTTCGCGGGGATGCTGTTGTTCTTTCGCAACGAGACCGGGTTCGGCGGCAACAACGGCTTTACCAACTTCCGCAGCATCTTAGGTTTTGGCATCACTGAACCTGGCACCCGGGCGGTGTTGTTTTTCGCCACGGTGCTGTTGCTGGTGGCCAGCCTCTACATCGGCTGGCGCCTGGCGAAAAGCAAGTTCGGCCGCGTGCTCACCGCCCTGCGCGATGCCGAGAACCGCCTGATGTTCTGCGGCTACGACCCACGCGGTTTCAAGCTGTTCGTGTGGGTGTTGAGCGCAGTGTTGTGCGGGCTTGCCGGTGCGCTGTATGTGCCGCAGGTGGGCATCATCAACCCCAGCGAAATGTCACCGACCAACTCCATCGAAGCCGCCGTGTGGGTAGCGCTGGGCGGGCGTGGCACGTTGATCGGGCCGTTGCTCGGCGCTGGTGTGGTCAATGGCATGAAGAGCTGGTTCACCGTGGCCTTCCCCGAGTACTGGCTGTTCTTCCTGGGCGCGCTGTTCATCATCGTCACCCTGTACCTGCCCAAGGGCGTTATCGGCCTGCTGAAGAAATGAGGAACGTCATGCTTGAACCTATTTTCGACGCAGGCAGCGGCCGCGATGCGATTGGCATCGGCCAGGTCGCGGGCAAAGGGCTCAACACCCGGCACGGCACCATTCTGACCCTGGAAGATATCAGCGTCAGCTTCGACGGTTTCAAGGCCCTCAACGACCTGAACCTGTACATCGGTGTTGGCGAATTGCGCTGCATCATCGGCCCCAACGGCGCGGGCAAGACCACGCTGATGGACGTGATCACCGGCAAGACCCGGCCCAGCCACGGCAAGGCCTGGTTTGGCGAGACCCTGGACCTGACCCGCATGAGCGAAGTGCAGATCGCCCAGGCCGGCATCGGGCGCAAGTTCCAGAAGCCCACGGTGTTCGAAGCCCTCAGCGTGTTCGAAAACCTCGAGCTGGCGCAGAAGACCGACAAGTCGGTGTGGGCCAGCCTGCGTGCGCGCCTGAACGGGGAACAGAAGGACCGCATCGAGGAAGTGCTCGACACCATCCGCCTCACCGCCTCGGTGCATCGCCCCGCCGGCTTGCTGTCCCACGGCCAGAAGCAGTTCCTGGAAATCGGTATGTTGCTGATGCAAGACCCGCAACTGTTGCTGCTGGATGAACCGGTAGCAGGCATGACCGATGCCGAAACCGAATTCACCGCCGAGCTGTTCAAGCGCCTGGCCGGCAAGCACTCGTTGATGGTTGTGGAACATGACATGGGGTTTGTCGGCTCGATTGCCGACCACGTGACGGTGTTGCACCAGGGCAGCGTGCTGGCCGAAGGGTCGCTGGAACAGGTGCAGGAAAACGAGCGGGTGATCGAGGTTTACCTCGGCCGCTAACGCTGACACGAACGGCTGATCGTTCCCACGCTCCGCGTGGGAATGCCAAGTTGGACGCTCCGCGTCCCGCTGAGCAACGGTGACGCAGAGCGTCACGGGAAGCATTCCCACGCAGAGCGTGGGAACGATCATTGAGGAGAATCGAACATGCTGCAAATCGACAAGCTGCACCAGTACTACGGCGGTAGCCACATCCTGCGTGGGCTGTCTTTTGACGTGAAGATCGGCGAAGTCACCTGCCTGCTCGGGCGTAACGGCGTGGGCAAGACCACCCTGCTCAAGTGCCTGATGGGCCTGCTGCCGGCCAAGGAGGGCGCAGTGAACTGGGAAGGCAAGGCCATCACCGGTTTCAAGCCGCACCAGCGCGTACATGCCGGCATCGCCTACGTGCCCCAGGGCCGGGAGATATTCGGGCGGCTGACCGTAGAAGAAAACCTGCTGATGGGACTGTCGCGTTTCCCCGGTTCCGAAGCCAAAGAGGTGCCGGCCTTCATCTACGAACTGTTCCCGGTGTTGCTGCAAATGAAGCATCGACGCGGCGGCGACTTGTCCGGCGGGCAGCAGCAACAGTTGGCGATTGGCCGTGCCCTGGCGAGCCGCCCGCGCCTGTTGATTCTCGATGAGCCCACCGAAGGCATCCAGCCGTCGGTGATCAAGGAAATCGGCGCGGTGATCAAGAAGCTCGCGGCGCGCGGCGATATGGCGATCCTGTTGGTGGAGCAGTTCTATGACTTTGCCGCTGAACTGGCTGACCAGTACCTGGTGATGTCCCGTGGGGAAATCGTGCAGCAGGGCCGTGGTGAAAATATGGAACGCGAAGGTGTGCGTGGGCTGGTAACCATCTAATCTGTAGCCTCCTAACGATAAGCACACGCCATGAACCTGCCCGTTACCCCTGCCCTGTTCACGCCCAGCTGGCACGCCGAGCTGGAACTCGGCTACGCGCGTGTCAATGACACCACGCGCCCGGTGCTGCGCCGCCACCTTGGCCCGCTGCGGGTGCAAAAACACCTGTACGCCGAAGGCCCCGAGGTATGCCAGCACATCATCGTGCATCCGCCCGGCGGGATTGCCGGTGGCGATCGCCTGGACATCAGCGCCCATGTGGGCACGGGTGCCTGGGCACAACTGACCAGCCCCGGCGCCGCCAAGTGGTACCGCGCCAGCGGCCCGGCGTTTCAACACGTCAAGTTGACCGTCGAGGCCGGCGCGACGCTGGAATGGCTGCCCCAGGAAACCATCGTATTCAGCGCCGCCCAGGCCGAACTGACCACGCGAGTGGAGCTGTCGGGCGATGCGCGGTTGTTCTACTGGGATGTGGTCGCTCTGGGCCGCCCGGCCAGTGGCGAACGGTTCGACCTTGGCCACTTTCAATCGCACCTGGACATTCGCCGCGACGGCCAGTTGCTCTGGCATGAGCGCCAGCGCATTGTGGGCGCCGATGGATTGCTGGATTCGCCTATCGGGCTGGATGGGCAACCGGTGTTTGCCACGTTGCTGGTGACAGGCGAGATCGACCCTGAACTGCTTGAGCAATGCCGCTCACTGCCCCATGCGGTGCGCGGGGATTTGACCCAATTGCCTGGCTTACTGGTGGCGCGTTGTTTGGCCAGTGAAGCGCTGCTGGCGCGGGGGTGGTTGATTGATTTATGGCGGCTTTTACGCCCGGCGCTGTTTGGGCGTGAAGCAGTCGCACCAAGAATCTGGAGCACATGAAGATGCGCCCTTTTGTAGGAGCGAGCTTGCTCGCGAAAATCGTTAACGATAACGCGGGCATCCTGAATGCACGCGGCGCCCTCGGGTTTTTCGCGAGCAAGCTCGCTCCTACAGGGGTAAGCGCTCGTCTTTTTAACTGCCTTACTACGGACTGAACCATGGACCTGACCCCACGGGAAAAAGACAAACTGCTGATCTTCACCGCAGGCCTGGTCGCCGAACGGCGCCTGGCACGCGGAGTGAAGCTCAACTACCCGGAGACCATCGCCTATATCTCCGCCGCCCTGATGGAAGGCGCCCGCGATGGCCGCACGGTGGCCGACCTGATGCACTACGGCACCACCCTGCTCAGCCGCGAACAGGTTATGGAAGGTATCCCGGAAATGATCCCGGATATCCAGGTGGAAGCCACGTTCCCCGACGGCACCAAGCTGGTCACCGTCCACCAGCCCATTGCCTGAGGCGCAGCCATGATTCGTGATGCAACCGAACACGACCTGCCGGCGATCCGCGCCATCTACAACGACGCGGTGTTGAACACCACGGCGATCTGGAACGAGCAACCGGTGGACCTGGCCAACCGCCAGGCCTGGTTCAGTGCGCGCCAGGCCCAGCAGTACCCGATCCTGGTCACGGTGGACAACGACGAAGTCACCGGCTACGCCTCATTCGGCGACTGGCGCCCCTTCGAAGGCTTCCGCTACAGCGTCGAACACTCGGTATACGTGCGCAATGACCAGCGCGGCAAAGGCCTCGGCCCGCGCCTGATGCAGGCCCTGATCGAGCGCGCCCGCAGCTGCGGCAAGCACGTCATGGTCGCCGCCATCGAAAGCGGCAACCTGGCCTCGATCCGCCTGCATGAGCGCCTGGGTTTCGTGACTACCGGGCAAATGCCGCAAGTGGGCATCAAGTTCGGCCGCTGGCTGGACCTGACCTTTATGCAACTGACGTTGAATCCGGGCGCCGAACCGCCCCAGGAGTGAGATCGATGAGCGCTGCACAACTGCGTCGAGTCAATGCTGAAAGCTTTGCCCATTACCGCCGGGGCTTGATCGAGCTGTTGCTGGACGCGGTGCAGCACGGCGCTTCGGTGGGCTTCATGGCCGACTTCGATGAGGCCCAGGCCCGGGACTACCTGACCGGCGTGCAAGCCGGCGTCGAGGACACCAGCCTGCTGCTGTGGGTAGTGGTGCGCGACGAGCAGGTGATCGCCAGCGTGCAATTGGCGTTGTGCCAGAAAGCCAACGGCCTGAACCGCGCCGAGGTGCAAAAGTTGCTGGTGCACAGCAGCGCCCGTCGCCATGGCCTGGGCCAGCAATTGATGAATACCCTGGAACTCGCCGCGCGCCAGCACAAGCGTGGCCTGCTGTACCTGGACACCGAGGCCGGCTCCGGCGCCGAAGCCTTTTATCAGTCGCTGCGCTACACCAAGCTCGGTGAGCTGCCCGACTACTGCCAAAGCCCGGACGGGCGCTACAGCCCGACCGCCATCTACTACAAGACCCTGGGGCAACCTGCATGATTCCTGGTGAATATCAGATCCAGCCTGGCGAGATCGAACTGAATGTCGGCCGCCGCACCCTCATCCTCGGCGTAGCCAACAGCGGCGACCGGCCGATCCAGGTGGGCTCGCATTACCACTTTTTCGAGACCAATGACGCGCTGGAATTCGACCGCGCGGCCAGCCGTGGCATGCGCCTTAATATTCCGGCGGGCACGGCGGTGCGGTTTGAGCCGGGGCAACGTCGGGAGGTGGAGTTGGTGGAGTTGAGTGGTGCAAGGCGGGTATTTGGGTTTGCAGGGCGAGTCATGGGCGACCTTGAGGGCCTCATCGCAGGCGAGCCAGCTCCCACCGTTGGAATGCAATTAGATCGTTCCCACGCTCCGCGTGGGAACGCCGCCAGGGACGCTCTGCGTCCGCTCTTTACGTCGTGACGCAGAGCGTCACAGGATGCATTCCCACGCAGAACGTGGGAACGATCGAGGACACACCCATGAAGATATCCAGACAAGCCTACGCCGACATGTACGGCCCCACCGTCGGTGACAAGGTGCGCCTGGCCGACACCGAACTGTTCGTCGAAGTCGAGCAGGACTTCACCGTCTATGGCGAAGAAGTCAAATTCGGCGGCGGCAAGGTGATCCGTGACGGCCAGGGCCAGAGCCAATTGCTCGCCCATGAAGTGGTCGACACACTAATCACCAACGCATTGATCATCGACCACTGGGGCATCGTCAAGGCCGACGTCGGCTTGAAGAATGGCCGCATCCACGCGATTGGCAAAGCCGGCAACCCGGACATCCAGCCCGGCGTGACCATGGCCATCGGCGCGAGCACCGAAGTGATCGCCGGGGAAGGCATGATCCTCACCGCCGGCGGCATCGACTCCCACGTGCATTTCATTTGCCCACAGCAGATCGAAGAGGCCCTGACCAGCGGCGTCACCACCATGATCGGCGGCGGCACGGGGCCGGCCACCGGCACCAACGCCACCACCTGCACTTCCGGCCCGTGGCACCTTGCGCGGATGCTGCAGGCCAGCGATTCGTTCCCGATGAACATTGGCTTTACCGGCAAGGGCAACGCCAGTTTGCCCGAGCCGCTGATCGAGCAGGTCAAGGCCGGTGCTATCGGCTTGAAGCTACATGAAGACTGGGGCACCACACCCGCGAGCATCGACAACTGCCTGAGCGTCGCTGATGCCTACGACGTGCAGGTGGCGATCCACAGTGACACCCTCAATGAGTCGGGCTTTGTCGAAACCACCCTCGCCGCGCTCAAAGGCCGCACCATCCACACGTACCACACCGAAGGTGCCGGTGGCGGCCATGCACCAGACATCATCAAGGCCTGCGGTTTCCCCAATGTGCTGCCCAGCTCCACCAACCCGACGCGGCCGTTCACGCGTAACACCATCGACGAACACCTGGACATGTTGATGGTGTGTCACCATCTGGACCCAAGCATTGCCGAAGACGTGGCCTTCGCCGAAAGCCGCATCCGCCGCGAAACCATCGCCGCCGAAGACATCCTGCACGACCTCGGCGCGTTCTCGATGATCAGCTCCGACAGCCAGGCCATGGGCCGTGTCGGCGAAGTGATCACGCGCACCTGGCAGACCGCCGACAAGATGAAAAAACAGCGTGGCCCCCTGCCGGGCGACGGCGTGGGCAACGATAACTTCCGCGCCAAACGCTACATCGCCAAGTACACCATCAACCCGGCGATCACCCACGGTATCAGCCATATCGTCGGTTCCATCGAAGTCGGCAAATGGGCCGACCTGGTGCTGTGGCGCCCGGCGTTTTTCGGCATCAAGCCCACGCTGATCCTCAAGGGCGGCGCCATTGCTTCGAGCCTGATGGGCGACGCCAACGCCTCGATCCCGACGCCGCAGCCGGTGCATTACCGCCCCATGTTCGCCAGCTTCGGCAGCTCCCTGCACGCCACCAGCCTGACGTTTATCAGCCAGGCCGCGCAGGCGGCCGGACTGCCCGAGGCCCTGGGCCTGAAGAAGCAGATCGCGGTGGTCAAAGGTTGCCGCGACGTGCAGAAAACCGACCTGATCCACAACGATTACCTGCCGGATATCGAGGTGGACCCACAGACCTATCAGGTCAAGGCTGACGGTCAGTTGCTGTGGTGCGAACCGGCCGAGGTGTTGCCGATGGCCCAGCGGTACTTCCTGTTCTAGAGGATGGCGCGGATCGCTTGATCGGTCAGTGTCTGGTTCAAGGTGATCAGTTCGGCATTGATGCGGCCAAAGGTGCCATCGTAGTCTTGCTGGGACATCAACTGCCCCGGTTCACTTTGCGAAGCCGGTCGGCCCAGGCGCTGAGCCGACCGGCTGATGGTTTGGCGCAGGGCCTGCCTCGCGCTCTCAGGGAGGTTGGCTGCGGCGGCCCATTGTTCCTGCGCGGCCTGATAGTCAATCAGTGCATCGAATTTTGCGGCAATCGACGCGTAGTCAGCTGGATGAGCCCGCTGCAGAAAGTCGGTCCACATCGGTTGCTCCAGCAGGTTGCCACGCAGCAGCTCGCCTTGGTCCAGTAGCTGTACGCGGTTGAATGCCTCCTCGACCATGGGCGCCGTCACATAATCCTCGCGGAACATCATGCTCCGCGATTGCCAGGGCAGGTCCAGACGGGTTGCCAATGGCGTTGTGTACGCCAGGTAGATCTCGACTTCGTCGATATCAGCGATCAAATTGCCGCGGGCATCGTAATGATCGATGCGTGCGCCTTTGGCGTCGTACTCCGGAAACTTGACGCCGTCATCCTGCAGTTGGGACACGCGCTCATGGGCGATACGGCCCAACTCATCGAGCCGCCACTTGCCCCTGGCCAGGTTGAAGACAGTTTTGCGCACGGAGGCCACGTCCTCGCTGAAGTACGCCGACCAATGCAGCACGGCAACGCCCATCGAATTGAACAACTGCGCCCCGGCGTCCACGCAGGCCGCAGGGTCCCGGGCCATCAGGAACAACTGCTCGCGCAATTCGGCGTCTTCGCCCATCGCCTCAAGTATGCGCCAGACCTTGGCGGTCAGTTCCGGCAACCATACGCCGCCCCTGAGTGTCGAGTCCCCGGAGTTTCTGACGGCACGAAGAACATTGAAAAAGCCCTCAGAGCCAAACGAACCTTCAAGCATGTCCCATAACACCTGCCTGGAGGGCCATTCCTGCGCCGAATAACCGGTTTTCCACCGCTCGCTGTCGAGCGCGCCCCTTTTCGGCAATTGGCGATCCGGATCCCGGCCGGCAGCCTCGATGTACCGCTTGAATTGAGCAAGCAGTTCAGGCGTCAGCGTTTCACGGGTGAGGAAGGTTTTCGCCACAATCAATGCCTTATCCGAGCCCGGCGCGAACTCGGGAATCCGCGCTATCGGGTTCTGCCGCATATCCAGAATGAAGTCTTCCGGCCTGGGCACACGGAACACACTGCTAGGCCACTCCACCAGGCTTGCTTCATTGAGCAGCAAGGTATGTAAGCGCGGCATGCGCCCGACATCGGGTGGCAAGCCGAGTGGGTTCATTTCCAAAAATAACTCTTTGAGATGCACCCGATCTTTCAAGCGCAAGACGTCTTCAGGCGTAAGGACAATACTGTTACCGCCCAAATGCAACCGCTGCAAATGCGGCATCTGTTCGATGGCTGACGGCAGGCGTGTCAGTTGAGCGGCCTCGATCCCTAATTGACGCAGACCGCGAAAGTTGGCGAGCAGTGGCTGCACATCCGCATCCGTCAGCTGCGAGCCTTCGGTTCCCACAATGCCCAAGTAGCTGACATGGTCGAAGTTTGCAGTCAGTGCGGGCAAGGTTCGGAGCTGCTGCGCCAGGTCCTCTTCCAACCATTCGATTTTCTGCCCCAAGAGGCGCCCATTTCGATCGTAGTGCCGTGGGCCAACCTTTCTCCAGGCGTCATCCAGCGCCGTATAAATCTTGCGCCTGGCCCTCAGCACCTGGCGTTGCTGGTCACCGAACGCCTCCATGCCTTGGGGCGGTGTGCTCAACCAGTTGTGCAAGGTGGCCTGCAGGGTCTTGTACTCTTGCTCCAACGCACGCAGCCAGCTCAGATCCAGCGCGCCGCGCTCGTTGATCAGGGCGAGCATTTCGTCCCGGGTGATTTCCGGGTACAGGCTGCGGACCCGCTCGCGTGTGATTTTTTCCCACTCAGTGCCACCGCGCCCGCTCAATGGATAGCCGCGACGCTCGCCCGGCAACACGCTCGGCGGTCGAAAAAACGGCAGCTTTTCCGGCGACATGCCCAAGGCTTTGCGCAACGGTGCTCGGCCTAATGCATGTTGCTGGATCAACCCCTTCAATTGCTCACCCTGGCCGACATGGGGCAGGCCAATCGCGTTGCGATGGGCGTCGGTCAACGCGTGCTGCAAGGCGCCATAGAAACCATTGAGGCCATGCAGATCCTGACCGCGCTCATCAAAGGCTTGATAACGTCCATCCTCCGTACGTGCCAGGACCTTGCGATTGCTCGCCTCCTGAGGGCCAAAACTGGCACGCAATGGGCCTTCAAACCGACCCTCGCGCACTTCCAGGCGCAGATTGTCCGACCAGCCGGGCAGCGCCGGCAGTGTGTGGAGGGCCAGGGTTTCGGTGTCTGGGCCGGCCAACGCATCGAGGTACAAGCCTTCATACGCGAGGGTCAGGCGCATTTGCTGCTGCGCCCGGCGCGCCTTTTCAGCGAGGCGCAGGGGAATGCGCTTGGCACGGCTCATCGTGTCGCGCTCGGTCGGCGTCGCGTCCGCCAGCACTTCGCGCGCCAAAATCGTCGGCACACCGCTGAAGTCACGCTGGATCAGCATAATCGCGGTGTCGGAGAGTGGCTGCTGCTCGACGTAAATACTCTTCATCAACCGCTCGCGCACCTCGATGGCCCTTTGTTCGAGTTTCAATTGCAGGGCCTCGGTTCTCGCCTCGGGTGTGCGGGCGGTGTAACTGCCCACCAGAGCATCGCGCTGAGGTTCGCTGAACGCTTCGATAATGCGTATGGGCAACTGGCCGCTCATCAATTCGGCGCGGTGGACCTGCACGGTGTCCGCCGCCGCAGCCTGCTGATTACCGTATTTGATCGACGGCCCGCTCAACTCGGTGCCGGAAAATGCCTCGATCGCCTTGCTCGCTGGCCATCCAGGCAACTCCACCGCCAGGGATGCGGCATAGCTGCACAGTGCGCTGCTGAGCGAGCCCTGGCGAATACCCTCGGCGACGCTCACCGCATCGCGATACGCCCTGAACTGGCGCAGGGTGTCGAGCAGGATCGCCGGTACCGGCTCGCCTTCCACATGCACGCGGCGCAGCACGTCCTCACTCACCGCCGCAACGCTGCGCACCTGCTCCAACTCGGCATCACTGAAGCCCTCCGTCACCGGGCCCAATCGCCGCATCAACGTGGCGCCTTCCCAGGTGTGCGGGCGTTCCACTTCATGGTTCCAGAGGCCAGCGCCGTTGCTCTTCAATATCGGTTGATAGGCCTCGGCGCGCGTGGGATGGAGGATGCGGTATTGCTCGGTCAGCGGGTCTTGTTGCACGGCATAGCGTTTACCCTCCAATGGCAGCACGGTCTGGCCGTTGTGCCGGTGCAGGCCTTGCTCATCCGCCGCCACTGAAGGTAGGGACGCGGTGTGCTCATAGGTCGACAAGTCGGGTTTCCACAGCCGAGTCTTGCCACTGGGGAGAGTGACGGCCTTGAGCTGCTCGATAAACGGCGACACGGTGAAGTGCACCACGGCTGCCTGCACCGCCAGCGTCGCCAGGTTTTCCACCACGTCGGTGATGTGCGCCCAGCCCTCTTCGCGATCGCCTTCGCTCAGCTCGATGACACCTTCGATGACTTCGTAGAGCATTTGCCCGGCCATCGCCACGGCCATCAGCACGCCAAGCGGTGGCACCGCCATGGCCACCAGGTTGAGACCGAACAGGCCAATGCTCATGTAATGCGCGGCGCGCAGTGAGCGCGAGGCCTCATCGACATCGGCGGTGCTCACCGCACGATGCCGCGCATTCTCGAACAGGCGGGCACGCAGGCTGCCCAGGCGATAGGTCCACAGGTCTGCAACTTGCCATAGGTCCGTCAGGGTGTGGGCGCGAATGTTGAATTCAGGGGCAGTGGCATGCACGCGCACGTAGGGATGTGGTTCGCCCAGTGTCGAAGGCGTGGCAAAGGACGGAGAAGTGAGCAGGCGCCCCCATTCCGATCGCAAGGCCTGTGCGCCAAACGGCTGGGGAGGTGCGTCCAGCACCAGTTCGGTCAGCCGTTTGTAGTAGTAGGCGCGGTCTTTGTCGGCAACGAACCGGGCAAAAAAATGCTGGTTCGGCGTAGCCCTCCAGCCTTGGGAGCGGTCAGCTTCCTGGGTGGTTTTCGCGCTCAGGCGCTCGGTCAATGCAGTGCTGAAGTCATTGAAGGTGTCATAGCGCTTGATGGGATGGTCGGGGTCATCGGGAATATAAACGATGACCCAGCAGGTGTAGCCAGGCTTGGCGCAAGCGTCGATGACCAGGCAATCATGCAGGTGCAGGTTCATCAGGCTCAGGCTGCGATACACGATGGGCTTGCCGTCGCTGAGAATGTGTTTTTCCCCGGCCGCCACACGCATCAGCAAGGCGTGGTCGCTGTCACCAATGTCGCCCTTGAGCAACGCCAGGTACGCTGCCGCCTTGAAGGCGGCTTTCTGGTGCCGGACATAACGCTCGCGCAGTTCGGCCTGGGACTCGGCGTGGTCAGGTTTCAACTGCGCCTTGAGGTGAGCCTGGTACTGCTTGCCCAGGTCCAGGTCTCGGCACAGCTGGGTGAACGCATGAATCTTCAGGGTCGTGGTGTGGCGCTCGAAATGATCGCGCACGTCCGGTTGGGTGATGAAACCTGAGGCACTGTCGAAATAGCCCTCTCGAGTCTCGCGTTGCTCAAAGTTGCCAAGGGCAGCGTGCAGCAGGGAGAACGTTTTGACCCTGAAGCCACTGGTCTTTACGCCAAAGGCATCTTCGACCGGTACATACAGGCGCAACCAGGTTTGATTGACGTCCAGCTCGTGGCCGATAGCCTTTAGCTTGGCTTCCAACAAGGGTTGGGCAAACGCTTGCTCCGAGCGTATGTGACTGAAGGTTTTCTCCAGTTCGTTGAGCGACTCGCAACGGGCGTCCAGCAACACTTTGAGCTGATCTTTGTGCGCCTGGGAAGCAGCGTCATACCAGCGGGGAATGGCTGGCGGCGTGTCTTTGAGGGCCTTGCGACGGGAGGGCGAACTGTTGACCAGGCAAGTAGGGATCGCCTGTTTGATCAGTTCGTAATGTTGGCCCTGCTCACCAGGAAGCGGGGTGACGGGGTCGGTGACCTGAAAGTCCGGCATGGGATGACAACCTTTTCTTGGAAGAGGTTGTCATCCTAGGCACGCCGTTTTTGCGGCTGGCGCTAACTAAATCAATGACCCGTTCAGAACTGCTCGCGCGGGTTGAACGCAGCCTTTTGCGCCAGGGCCTCCCACAATGCCTTGACCTCATCATCCGCCGCCTTGGGCATGACGGCCTTGAGCTGGATGAACAGGTAGCCACGTTGCCCGGCCTTGTTCAGCAAACCATGGCCCTTGGCACGCATGCGCTGGCCGTTCTGGCTACCGGCAGGCACCTTGAGGTTGATCTTGCCGGTGAGGGTCGGCACGGCCACTTCCGTGCCCAGCGCCAACTCCCAGGGTGCCAGCGGCAGGTTGATGATCAGGTTTTCGCCGTCCACCTCGAACCTGGGGTGGGGCGCAAACTTGATGATCAGGTACAAATCACCATTGGCCCCGCCGCCAATGCCAGGCGCGCCCTGGGCCTTGAGGCGAATGCGCTCGCCATCGGCCACACCGGCCGGGATCTTCACGTTCAGGCTTTTGGTGGTGTTGCTCACATGCCGACCGGAGGCATCGTATTGCGGCACCTGGAAGCTGATCTGCTTGGACTCAGTGGACAGGGTTTCCTCCAGGGAGACCGTGAGCTGCATCTCCACATCCTGGCCCTTGCGCCCGGTAGGACGGCGCTGGCCGCCACCGAAAGCATCACCACGCGAGCCGAAGATCGAACTGAAAAAGTCCGAAAAGTCGCCCGCGTCCTGGCCACCACCAAAGCCGCCACGGCTCTGCCAGCCCGGTGGACCCTGGAACGGCTGGCCATGCTGGCCGTACTTGCGCAGTTCGTCGTATTCGGCGCGCTTGTCGGCGCTTTTAAGCGCTTCATAGGCCTCGGACGCATCCTTGAACTTGGCTTCGGCGTCCTTTTCCTTGCTGACGTCCGGGTGATATTTGCGCGCCAGCTTGCGATAAGCCGACTTGATCTCTTTGTCATCAGCCGTGGGCTCGACACCGAGAATCTTGTAGTAGTCTTTGAAATCCATGGGGGCATCACCATCCGTTATCGATATCGCGCAGCCCGCCACACGGCACGCCATGGCTGGCAGCCTGGGAATTGATGTCAGGGCGCGTCATAAGTTAATCGGCGGCACACAGGGTCAGTGCAATCACTGTGTACCGCCTGGATATGCCCACAAGATTGGGGCAAAACCCGCCCTTTCAAGATGGGATATGGCTATTTACGACGACAGACCCTTTACTTACTCGGGTAGGATCAAGCAAACAGGTTTTTTATTGCCCCCTCAGTGTACTGATAATCCATGCGCAGCTCGGCGCCCGCTGAAATGTCTTCAGTGGCAAATACCGCCGTCAGTATCAAATTCTCGCGTTTGGTTCGCGCACCCTCCCCTACCCCCATCCACCTGTCTGCCTCGACATTGAAGCCCACCGCTTCAACGTTGTAGCCACTGGGGGCCTGGCGCAACGGTTTGCCCTGGGCGTCATACTCGAAGAGGGTATTGATTCTGGAAATAATATTATCCCCCGACAGGTGGATCGGCTCTTCCACCAGGGTATTGCCCCGCGCGACCTCCTTGCTTCCTACCCTCATGGTGTACGTCTGCCCGCTGGGTCCGAAGATCCCCATGGGCAATACCGTTCCGCCGTACACGCCGACGATCTCGCCCTTGGCGATACGCCGGTTGGCAACCACCGTGGCCTGGCCTATCAACGCGCTTTCACCGGGCGCTTTCATGTCCTGGGCCGTAAACGAACGTAGCTGGAGTTTCTCTTCATAGCGTGCGCCCACCTGCTCATAGCCCTGAAATTGAATGTAGGGCTTGATCTGCTCCGAGGTGTAGCGCACACCGGGATCTATCGTGACCGCTTGCTCCAATTCGCGAATGCGGATCGCCCGGCCTTGATAGTCCCTGAGCGGGTATTTGCCGTTATTGGCACGGTTATAACTGCCGATGCGATTGGGGCTGGCCGTAAAGTGGATATCGCGACGCATATGGCGCAGTTCCTCCGCCGTGTAGGGCGTTACCGGCATGGACTCCGACGCGTCGAAAAACTCATCGTCGGAGCCCTGCGGCTTCATCCCACCCGCCAACCCCCTGCGCTTCCAGACCTGTCCCTT
>NZ_JAEKCY010000019.1:0-106264 GCF_016405475.1 Pseudomonas sp. MF6767
GCCAGGCCGCCCAGCTCGACGCACTGTTGCAGAAGTGCAGCCCAGTACTTCAGGAGAACTTCAAAGCCAAGTACGGCTGTGCCGCCAACGTCTTCAAATCCGAATTCGATGCCGTCTCTGCTCGAATCAGCAAGTCCGCCAGTCGGCCGCAGGAGTAAGCCATGCAAATAATCACTGAAGTTGAGCAGGGTTCGCCGGAATGGCTGGCTCTGCGCTTGGGTATCGTCACTTGCTCGGAACTAGAGTGCTTGCTTACTAACGGCAAGGGCGAGGCCGGTTTCGGTGTCGGCGCCTTCACCTACATGAACACCCTGATCGGCGAGCGCATCACCGGCGAAGCTGCCGACCCGTTCATGGGCAACCGCCACACCGAGCGCGGCCACGAACTGGAAGGTGTCGCCCGCAAGCTCTACGAGCAGCGAGAGGAAGTCGAAACCAACCAGGTGGCGATCATCCTTAACCACGGCGCCGGATACTCGCCTGACTCGCTGGTGGGACCTAAGGGCCTTACCGAAATCAAAACCAAACTCCCGAAGTTCCAGGTTGAGGTGATCCTCTCCGGCGAGATCCCCAAGGAACACGTCGCCCAGTGCCAGGGCGGCCTTTGGGTATCGGAGCGCGAGTGGATTGATTTCGTTTGCTACTGGCCAGGTATGCCGCTGTTCATCAAGCGCGCTTACCGCGACGAGGCGATGATCCGCAAGCTGTCCGAGCGGGTTAAGACATTCTACGAGATCCTCGAAGACCGCATGAACCAAGTATTGGGGATAGCAGCATGATCAGCATCCTACAGAACGAAGTAGAACGCCTTCGGCCGGCATCCGAAGATATCGCTGCCAGGACTGCAGTGTTCCTGGCAGCGGGCGGCAAGATCGATGATTCAGGCACGTCTAAGCCTCGGCCTGAAGTTCTCTCCAGCCTAAAACAGCCTCCTACCTTCTACCGGCCAGCGGTAAAGAGTGAGGTTGAGTTGCAGGTGGCAAGGATCCGCGAAATGGCCCCTACCACCAGCCGCCGCGACATCTGCGACAAGGAGGGGATCACCCTTGGTGTGCTTAAGGGCATAGCAGGTCGGTACGGGATCACGTTTCCGATCAGGCCGAAGCAGCCAAGCCCGCCGAACAAAGTGGATTCAATCAGGGATGCATTCCTGGTCATTCGAATCGGTGAGTGCATCGCCGCGGGCGTCAGTCGTCAACAGTGCTGCATCAACCTCAAGATCAGCTCAACCCTGCTCTACCGGCTGATCAAGGACTATGAAATCGACTATCCCAAGCTGAAGCCTGCGTTCCGATGAATAAACGAGTTCAGCAACGCAAACGTCAAACCTGGCTCGCACTGCCGGCCAGCGGAATAGAAGAGGTAGGCCATGGCCAAGACTGTGCAGGAACGCTCGGCAAAAACTGCCAGGAAGCGCGTGGCACTTGCCGAAGAGGAATTGAGGCTCAGGGTTCGCCCCGGCACCCGCCAGGCGCTGGACGACCTGATGGAGTGGTCAGGCATTACTGAGCAAGGCGAGGCGATGACGCTGATGATTCATCACCTGCACGCGATGGGCTCCGCGAAGTGCCAGCCGCTGCTAAAACCACCGCGCCACGAGATTGAGATATCGCAAAACGTGGCGCGGGAATTTCGCAATAAAAGCCTGATGGCCATCCAGAAAGACCCGGGCGACGAGATCATCGAACCCGCCTAATCCGGCTCCATGCCGGTCACCCGTAATACCCCATATCAACGAATCACGCCAGCCTGCGCGGCAGGCGCGTGCCTGGAGGTGCGATATGTCTACCCCCCCCCCAACGCATCAAGCGTAACGATCTGTCGCGCAGGCGCATCCGTAAGCGCGTCCTGCGGGCCTTCAAGTCGAGCTTTCGACTGAAAGGCGGGCCAATTGAGTCGGCATGGCTGACTACGCCGGGAACCATGGTGTTCTCGCTCGGCGAATGGCGCGGACACTACAACGCCAAGAACGAATGGGTGGCCCTATGACCCCTCATGAGTTCATAGAAAAGAACGTACACGACGAGCTACGCAAGCAGGGCTTCAAGGCTGGCGTGTGCTTCTCAGTTTCGCGTGATGCCGTGGACTACTACCGCCAGCGAAGCATGTTCAGCAAAAGCGTTGTGCTGGATGTGCTGGCTTGGTCGAAGAAGCGCGCCAAAGAGCTTTCGCGATAACTCCCCCACTCCACCGCCCGGGCATGGCCCGGAAGGAATCCCCATGCCTACTCATCACGACGAAACCCTGCCGCAGCGATACGAAAGAGAGCACCAGGCCTACCTGAAGCTCTGTGGAAGCATGACAGCCGAGCAGGTGGCTGACCTTCAATTGCAGCTGAACAACTCGTTGGCCAGAGAGCAGGCCCTGCAAGCCCTGCTGACCGCAGCGGATGAGCGGGCGGATGTGCTGGAGGGGTTGTTACAAACGATTAACGCTAAGGCATCAAAGTCGCACATCAGCCAAAGTCTTTGGCGGCTGAAAACCGACATGGCCAATATTGCTCAGGTTACTGAAGCCGCACTCAAACCAGCAGAGGGTCGCAATGAGCCGAATTGCCTACGGTGCTTGGACAAGAAGACCGTACCGAGCAACCTGGCGGAAGGCTATGTGATGGACTGTCCCGACTGCTGCAGCGAGGAAGGCTAACACAACCCAACTCCCCGCCTACTGCTGGTGCCTGCTGGCACTGGCACAACTTATTTGCTGAAACCTCTGTAACCCCTCCCCCTTCAAAGTCAGCCGCTATAGCGGCAAGGATACCTATGCGCCTGAAGAAAGCTGAGCGAGAGCAAGTGCGCTTGAAGTACGGCGGGCACTGCGCCTATTGCGGCGTGCTGCTGGGTGACCGGTGGCACGCCGACCATCTAGCCCCAGTGGTGCGTGAACTGCTGTCCAAGCAGACCGCCGCCGGCACCTGGAAGCTGGTATCGGGCAAGCCACTGCGACCCGAGCATGACGTGCTGGAGAACATGATGCCGGCCTGCGCACCCTGCAACATCAGCAAGGGCGGCCAAACCCTGGAAGGCTGGCGCAGCTGGATCGCAAGACACGTCGAGTCGCTGAACAACTACACCCCAATCTACCGACTGGCCAAGGCATATGGCCTGATTGCCGAGACTGGCGCGCCGGTGGTTTTCTACTTCGAAAAGGTGATCCCGTGAGCGAAATCAAAGAACGCCCCATCCTTTTCTCGGCGCCTATGGTGCGCGCCATCCTGGAAGGCCGGAAGACGGTCACGCGCCGGGCGGTAAAGGCTCAGCCCAGCTCGAGAGCCGACATCGGCAGCTATGGCCGTGGCCAGCCCTTCATTCGCAACGCTGACGTGACGAAGCCTAACCCTGAGTGTCCCTACGGACGGCCCGGCGACCGGCTGTGGGTGCGAGAGACATTCATCGATCTGCGCGGCACCGGCGTCGAGCATCGACCAGACCCGAACGGCCCGCTTCAGCGCTACGCCTACGCTGCAGACTGCCGCCCCGGATCGCACAGCGACGAGGCAAGGAAAGACTTCGGCTTGAAGTACAAGCCCAGCATTCATATGCCACGCGCCGCCTGCCGCATCCTGCTGGAGGTTACCGACGTGCGCGTCGAGCGGTTGCAGGACATCAGCCGCGCCGATATCCGGGCGGAAGGCCTGCAGTGTCCGCCGGAACTCGCAAGCGATGACGTATCACCGAATTACCGAGACTGGTACCCGGCCGCATGGCGGGAGTTGTGGGAGTCCACTGGCGGCGACTGGAACGCCAATCCGTGGGTCTGGGTGGTTGATTTCAAGCGGGTGACGCCATGAAGCTCACAGAGAAACAGCAACTCGTCCTCGATGAGCTGCGCAAGATCGGGCGGAAGAATGCCTTCCTCTATCGCGACTCAACACCTCATCTGCATCAGAGCGATTGTGCGAAGCTCGTGCGCGGAGATCAAACGTGCGTCTTCGGCATGGGTGGACTGAGCTACCAGGTTGCATACCGCCTTAAGGTCAAGGCCGGGGCCGTGCTCAGCATCTTCAAGGCGCTTGAGCGCAAAGGCTTGGTGATTCGCGAGAGCGGTTACCCAGAATATCAGCGGCCGCGCTACTGGTGGCCGATTGGCCTGGCTGCCGACCTCGCCATGGAACTGAACCTGAAAACCGAGGTGACGCCATGATCGCCCCCCCCTCTGGTTCGCCTGCGTCTTCATCTACGAGGTGGACAGGTCATGAGAAAGGTGAGCCGCTTCATCGACGACCCCGCGGCTAGGTTCGGATTCCGCTCTGTACCAGCCACCTATGAGGACGCCGAGAAAATCACCGGCTTTCGCCTGGATCGGCGCATCAACTACCTGATCACTCAGAAAGGAGAGGTTGAGCAGGAAAGCTGGTGCACCCTGGATTGCTCTGGGTGCAGCTGCGGGTGCGAAGGCGGCTGCAGCTGTGGCCCATCCGCGGGCTGCAGCGAATGTGGCTACACCGGCAAGAGCCGGCATTACTTCAGCTTTCCGCCCTCCCCTACAGAACGCAAAAACTCCTAACCCCAATCCCCCTACATGCCTGCCGGTGAGCGGGATCACGGAAGCTGACTATCGATCCATCGTTCAGCTGCCGCCATCGCGTCATCAAGCGCTGCCGGATAGTCAGGCCAGGGGCCTTCCAACTCTGCTGCAACCTCACCCAAACCATTGATGGGCGCTGGTTCAATGATCTTTGCGGCAACAGGGCTCTCGTCGTTCGGGCGGCGCCAATCGAACTTGAGAAACATCACGTGGCCCCGGTAAGCGTGCGCTATCGGAGAATCGAAGTTATGTGACACGTCCATGCCTCGTCACGAACTTGGTTGAACCCTTTTGTACACAACATTCCGCGCACTTTAAATATCGGCAAAACGCCATTACTCCATTCCCCTATATGCCGCCGAGCGCGGCAAGGACACCCGATGTTCGCTATGAAACTCACCCTGATACTGCTGGGCGCTTTGCTGTACCTGGTAGGAACCATCGGCTGGTACGGCTGGATCTGGCTCGACCTGCTGGACACCGGCACCACCGAGGCGCTGCTATACGCATTCGCCGGCACCTGCGCCTGGCTGCTTGTCAGCTTCGGCCTGTCAATCCACGTCATCAAGACAGCGCGGCCCACGGTGGGCGGGAGGTAGGTATGGGCGCGCAACAACTGATACCGCGATTCATCCGAGCAAAGGAAGCGCCTGGGTACCTGGGCATGTGCCGGGCAATTTTCGACGAGACCGTCAGGCCCTTCGTCAGCGAGTTCCCCATCGGCGGGCGCGGCGTTGGCTTTGATCGACAGGAGCTGGACGACTGGGCCACGGCGTACGTCGAGGCAAAGGCGATTGATAAAAAAGGCGCAACGGAGCAACAATCGCCCCGCAGCGAGCGCCAGAAAGGAGATAAATCATGGCGCGAAAATCGATCACAGGCCTCTCCCAAAGGAAAGGCATCTGGCATATCGACAAGAAAATCAACGGAGAACGACTTTACGAAAGCACTGGAACTGGTGACCGGGAAGAAGCGGAGCGCTACCTGATCTTCAGGCTGGAGCAGATCCGGCAGCAGAAGGTGTACGGCGTGAAGAAGGTCAGGACCTGGCGGGAGGCGGCGACTCGCTTCCTGCTGGAATTCAAGGATCAGCCTTCAATCAAGCTTTCGGCCCATCACCTTTCTCAGCTCGACCCATTCATTGGCGACATGCCGCTGACCCACATCGATGACCAGGCTCTGGTGCCTTTCATCGAGGACAGGTTGGCGACCAAAAAGCTTGAAGGTGGGAAGGTAAAGAAAGGTGTCAGCAACAGAACGGTGAATATCTCGATCGAGCGTGTGGTTCGGGTTTTGTCGTTGTGTGCCAGGAAGTGGCGAGACGATGAGCGCAGGCCGTGGCTGGATAGCGTGCCGATGCTCACGAAACTGGAAGAGAAGAAGTCGAGCCGCAAGCCGTACCCGATGTCATGGCCGGAGCAGTCGATTCTTTTTGGCGAGTTGCCGGCTCACCTGCAAACGATGGCGCTGTTCAAGGTGAACACCGGCACGCGGGAACAGGAGGTCTGCAAGCTGAGATGGGATTGGGAGATTGCGGTACCGGAACTGGGCACCAGCGTTTTTCTGATACCGGCCGACTTTGGTGGCAGGCATGAGCGCTCTGGCGTGAAGAACGGTGACGAGAGGCTGGTGGTGCTGAACAGCGTGGCCAGGTCGATCATCGAGAAGCAGCGCGGTATCAGCAAGGAATGGGTCTTCCCTTACAACGGCACCGCGATGCACCGCATGAACGACTCGGCCTGGAAGAAGGCGCGGGTGAGAGCGGCGAAACTCTGGCAGGAGGAAAACCTTCGCCCCGCTCACCCTGGGTATGCATCCATCAGGATCCATGACCTTAAACACACGTTTGGCCGTCGGCTGCGCGCCGCAGGCGTAACCGAGGAAGACCGTAAGGCCCTTTTGGGGCACAAGAACGGCAGTATCACCAGTCACTACTCGGGCGCTGAGCTCGGGCATCTGATTGAAGCTGCGAACATGGTATCAGCAACCGATTCTCGCGGACCGATACTGACAATCTTGAAGAGGAAGCAGGCTTGAAAAAACGAGAAGTCACGCAAATGTCACGCACATGAAAAAGGCCAATGCTGTGAACATTGGCCTAAGTCATTGAATAATATGGTCGGGACGGAGTGATTCGAACACTCGACCCCTAGCACCCCATGCTAGTGCGCTACCGGACTGCGCTACGCCCCGACTAGGCGTGTTACTGGGTTCGCTTCTTAACGAAGCGAACCGGAATATACCGCAAGCTTTTGAAATGTGGAAGTATTTTTAAAGCTTGAATCATTTTTTCAGCACCACCAGTACATCTTCCAATTCGGAGATCATCTGGCGGATCAGTTGCTTGTATTGGGTGGTGTCGTCTTTGGCTTCATCACCGGACATACGCTGGCGTGCGCCGCTGATGGTGAACCCCTGGTCGTACAGCAACGCGCGGATCTGTCGGATCATCAGCACGTCCTGGCGCTGATAATACCGACGGTTCCCGGTGCGTTTGACGGGGTTGAGTTGAGGAAACTCCTGCTCCCAATAGCGCAGCACGTGTGGTTTTACCGCACACAGCTCGCTGACTTCACCGATGGTGAAGTAGCGCTTGCCTGGGATGACGGGTAGCTCGTCGTTATGACTTGGTTCCAGCATAAGCCTCAACTCGGGCCTTCAACTTCTGCCCTGGACGAAAGGTGACCACACGGCGAGCCGTGATCGGGATTTCTTCTCCCGTTTTTGGATTGCGGCCAGGCCGCTGGCGTTTGTCTCGCAGGTCAAAATTGCCGAAACCGGACAATTTGACCTGTTCGTTGTCTTCCAGAGCGTGTCTGATCTCTTCAAAAAACAGCTCAACCAATTCCTTGGCCTCGCGCTTGTTCAGACCCAACTCTTCGTACAGACGTTCCGCCATCTCAGCTTTCGTCAAAGCCCCCATACGTCACTTCCTTAACGTGGCGTTCAACCTTTGTTCGAGCGAGGTGAGGATATTTTGCGTCGTGGTATTCACCTCATCGTCATTAAGAGTGCGCGATGGATGCTGCCAGGTCAAGCCAACTGCAAGGCTTTTTCTATGCGGATCAATGCCTTTACCCTGATAGACGTCAAATAGCCTGAGGTCTGTCAGCCATTCCCCTGCATTTTCACGGATTACATCCAGAACTGCAGTGGCAGCGACTTCACGGTCGGCAATCAGGGCCAGGTCGCGACGCACTTCAGGGAAGCGCGACAACTCGCTGAATTTAGGCATCTTGCCCGACGCAACTTCAGCCAAGACTAGCTCAAACACGAAGACTGGACGGTCCAGCCCCAAGGTTTTCGACAGTTCTGGGTGAATGGCGCCCACAAAGCCTACCAGGCGACCTTCACGCTCTATACGTGCAGTCTGGCCTGGATGCAACGCTGGGTGGCTACCCGGCACGAACGTAAAGGCGTCCAACGCACCGGCAAAGCCGAGCACCGCTTCCACGTCTGCCTTGACGTCGAAGAAGTCCACGACCTCACGGCCTTGCGCCCAGCCTTCCGGCAGACGGCTGCCGCAGACGACGCCCGCCAGCATCGGCTCTTGCTTCAAGCCATCAAGCTGGCCGACGAAACGCAAGCCGCTTTCGAACAGACGCACGCGGTCTTGCTGGCGGTTCAGGTTGTGAGAAAGAGCCTTCACCAGGCCCGGCCACAGCGACGAACGCATGGCGGCCATGTCGTTGGAGATCGGGTTGGCCAACAACAGCGGTTCAACACCAGGGTTGAACAACTCGAACTGCTTTGGATCAATGAAGCTATAGGTCACGGCTTCCTGATAACCACGGGCAACCAGCAGGCGGCGCAGTTCAGGCAGGTGCGCACGCGCTTCGGCCTTGGGTTGCGGTGCCAGGCGTGCTTGCGGATAGCGAACCGGCAGGCGGTTGTAGCCGTACAGGCGCGCCAGCTCTTCGATCAGGTCGACTTCCAGGCTGATGTCGAAGCGATGGCTAGGTACTGCAACCTGCCACTGCCCTTCCCCACCCGCAGAAATACCCAGGCCGAGCGCAGACAGCAGTTGCTCGATTTCAGCCGGCTCGATGACCAGGCCGAGCATTTGCTCAACGCTTTTGGCACGCAAGGTAATCGGTGCAATCGACGGCAGGTACTGTTCGTTGACAGTTTCGGTAATCGGGCCGGCTTCACCACCGGTGATTTCCAGCAGCAGGCCGGTAGCGCGCTCCATGGCTTCACGGGCGAGTTTCCAGTCCACGCCACGCTCGTAGCGGTGCGACGCATCGGTGTGCAGGCCGTAGGAACGAGCCTTGCCAGCGATCGCGATCTGGTCGAAGAACGCGCTTTCAAGGAATACGTCACGGGTGGTCGCGGATACACCGCTGTGCTCGCCACCCATCACGCCGGCAATTGCCAGGGCACGTGTGTGGTCGGCGATGACCAGAGTGTCGGCACGCAGGCTGACTTCCTGGCCATCGAGCAGCACCAGTTTCTCGCCTTCCTCGGCCATACGCACGCGGATGCCGCCATTGATTTCGGCAAGATCAAACGCGTGCAACGGCTGGCCGAGTTCCAGCATCACGTAGTTGGTGATGTCGACGGCAGCGTCGATGCTGCGTACATCGGCACGACGCAGGCGCTCGACCATCCACAGCGGGGTTGGCTTGGACAGGTCCACGTTGCGGATCACACGTCCCAGGTAACGCGGGCAGGCGTTTGGTGCCAGTACCTCAATCGAGCGTACTTCGTCGTGTACCGCCGGTACGGCAGCGACCACTGGACGAGTGACAGGTGCGTTGTAGAGCGCGCCCACTTCACGGGCCAGGCCAGCCAGGGACAGGCAGTCGCCACGGTTGGGGGTCAGGTCGACCTCAATGCTGGCGTCTTCCAGTTCCAGGTAAACACGGATGTCCTGACCCACTGGCGCGTCGGCCGGCAGCTCCATCAGGCCATCATTGCCCTCACCCACTTGCAGTTCGGCCTGGGAGCACAGCATGCCGTTGGATTCAACGCCACGCAGCTTGGCCTTCTTGATCTTGAAGTCGCCCGGCAACTGGGCACCGATCATAGCGAACGGGATCTTCAGGCCCGGGCGCACATTAGGCGCTCCGCACACGACCTGAAAGGTTTCCGAGCCGTTGCTGACCTGGCACACACGCAATTTGTCGGCATCAGGGTGCTGCTCGGTGCTCAACACCTCGCCCACCACCACACCACTGAAAACACCGGCGGCCGGCGTAACGCTATCGACCTCAAGACCGGCCATCGACAGGCGAGCAACCAGCTCGTCGCGATCTACCTGCGGGCTTACCCAGCCACGCAGCCATTGTTCACTGAATTTCATCCTGCTCTCCTAAAGATTCGTTACGACTAGCGAAATTGCGCGAGGAACCGCAAGTCGTTGTCGAAGAACAGACGCAAGTCGTTCACGCCGTAACGCAGCATGGCCAGACGCTCAACGCCCATGCCGAAGGCAAAGCCCGAGAACTCTTCTGGATCGATCCCGGACATGCGCAGCACGTTGGGGTGAACCATGCCGCAGCCCATCACTTCCAGCCAGCCGGTCTGCTTGCACACACGGCAGCCTTTACCGCTGCACATCACGCATTCCATGTCGACTTCAGCGGATGGCTCGGTGAACGGGAAGAACGAAGGACGGAAACGTACCGCCAACTCTTTTTCGAAGAACACCCGCAGGAACTCTTCGATGGTGCCTTTGAGGTCGGCGAAATTGATATCGCGATCAACCAGCAGGCCTTCGACCTGGTGGAACATCGGCGAATGGGTGATATCCGAGTCGCTACGGTACACACGGCCTGGGCAGACAATGCGGATCGGCGGCTTGTTCGCTTCCATGGTGCGGACCTGTACCGGCGAGGTATGGGTGCGCAGCAGCATGTTGGCGTTGAAATAGAAGGTGTCGTGCATCGACCGGGCCGGGTGATGGCCTGGGATGTTGAGCGCCTCGAAGTTGTGGTAGTCGTCTTCGACCTCAGGGCCTTCGGCAATGCCGTAGCCGATGTGGGTGAAGAACTGTTCGATACGTTCCAGAGTCCGGGTGATCGGATGCAGACCGCCCGACGCCTGGCCACGACCAGGCAAGGTCACGTCAATGGACTCGGCGGCGAGCTTGGCCGCAAGATCGGCCTTCTCGAGCGACGCCTTGCGCGCATTGAGAACCTCTGTGACACGCTCCTTGGCGACGTTGATCAGCGCACCGACTTGCGGACGCTCTTCAGCGGGCAGATTTCCCAGGGTCTTCATCACCTGAGTCAATTCACCTTTCTTGCCAAGGTAGTGAACCCGGATTTGCTCCAGGGCATTTACATCTTCAGCGCTTTGCACAGCCTCAAGGGCTTGGGCGACGAGCGCGTCCAGGTTTTCCATGTACAGACTCCAGATACAAAATAGGGGAAGAGCTTGAAGGCTCTTCCCCTATTTATGACGTTTACCACCTTGGGCCACAGGAGTAGCCCAGGGTGACTGTCGGGGGTACTTAAGCCAAGGAGGCTTTAGCTTTCTCGACAATCGCAGCAAACACCGCTTTTTCGTTCACGGCCAGTTCAGCCAGAACCTTACGGTCGATTTCGATGGACGCTTTTTTCAGGCCAGCGATGAAACGGCTGTAGGACAGACCGTTAACACGTGCACCGGCGTTGATACGAGCGATCCACAGAGCGCGGAACTGACGTTTTTTCTGACGACGGTCACGGTAGGCGTATTGGCCTGCCTTGATTACCGCTTGCTTGGCAACACGGAATACGCGTGAACGCGCGCCGTAGTAGCCTTTAGCAAGTTTCAGAATTTTTTTGTGACGCTTACGGGCCATGACGCCACGCTTTACACGAGCCATGAGTTACTTCCTCTATTCTTGAACCAAAATTAACGAAGGCGCAGCATGCGCTCGACTTTTGCCACGTCAGACGGATGCAGCAAGCTGCTACCGCGCAGTTGACGCTTACGCTTGGTCGACATTTTGGTCAGGATGTGGCTCTTGAAAGCGTGCTTGTGCTTGATGCCGTTAGCAGTTTTCAGAAACCGCTTAGCAGCACCACTTTTAGTTTTCATCTTTGGCATGTTCGGTACTCCGCATTCAGTTGATAAACATAATCAGAAGGCCTGCCGTGCCCTGTTGATTACTTCTTCTTTTTCGGGGCGATGACCATAATAAGCTGGCGTCCTTCCATCTTAGGATGCTGTTCGACCGAACCGTACTCCAGCAGGTCAGCTTCAACCCGCTTGAGGAGTTCCATCCCCAGCTCCTGGTGGGCCATCTCACGGCCGCGGAATCGCAAGGATACCTTGGCCCTGTCCCCATCACTCAGGAAACGTACCAGGTTGCGCAGTTTTACCTGGTAATCCCCTTCCTCCGTCCCTGGACGAAACTTGATTTCTTTTACTTGAATCTGCTTCTGGTTCTTCTTCGCTGCGGCAACCTGCTTCTTCTTTTCGAAGATAGATTTGCCGTAGTCCATCACCCGACAAACAGGTGGGATTGCATCGGCGGAGATTTCCACCAGGTCCAGCTTGGACTCTTCTGCAATACGAAGCGCTTCATCAATCGAGACGATGCCAATCTGCTCGCCATCAGCGCCAATTAACCGAACCTCGCGTGCCGAGATATTCTCGTTGATCGGGGCTTTCGGTGCAGCTCGTTTATCTTGTCTCATTTCACGCTTAATAATAATTACTCCGAATCTGGGCGACCACGCCGGGAAACCGCTTGCGCGAGGAACTCAGCGAACTGGGCGACGGGCATCGAGCCCAGGTCAGCACCTTCACGAGTACGCACAGCGACAGTCTGCATCTCGACTTCCCGATCTCCGATAACCAAAAGATAGGGAACCTTGAGCAAAGTATGCTCGCGGATTTTAAAGCCGATCTTTTCATTTCTCAAGTCGGACTTGGCACGAAATCCGCTTTCGTTGAGAGTTTTTTCAACTTCAGCGGCAAAATCTGCCTGTTTATCAGTGATATTCATGATCACTGCCTGGGTCGGAGCCAGCCACGCAGGGAACGCGCCCTCGTAGTGCTCGATCAGGATACCGACGAACCGTTCGAACGAACCGAGGATCGCCCGGTGCAGCATAACCGGGTGTTTACGGCTGTTGTCTTCGGAGACGTATTCGGCTCCCAGACGGATCGGCAGGTTAAAATCGAGCTGCAGGGTACCACACTGCCAGACACGGCCAAGGCAATCTTTGAGCGAGAACTCGATCTTCGGACCGTAGAACGCGCCCTCACCCGGCTGCAGATCGTACGCAAGGCCCGCACTGTCGAGCGCAGCGGCCAGTGCCGCTTCGGCGCGATCCCATAGCTCGTCGGAACCGACGCGTTTTTCCGGACGAGTGGACAGCTTCATCTCGACTTCGGTAAAGCCGAAATCGCGATAAACGTCCATGGTCAGCTTGATGAACGCTGCGGACTCGGCCTGCATCTGCTCTTCGGTGCAGAAGATGTGGGCGTCGTCCTGGGTGAAGCCACGCACCCGCATGATGCCGTGCAGCGCACCCGATGGTTCGTTACGGTGGCAGGCACCGAACTCGGCCAGGCGCATCGGCAACTCGCGGTAGCTCTTCAGGCCCTGATTGAATACCTGCACGTGGCACGGGCAGTTCATCGGCTTGATGGCGTAGTCGCGGTTTTCCGACTGGGTGGTGAACATGTTGTCGGCGTAGTTGGCCCAGTGCCCGGATTTCTCCCACAGGCTGCGATCAACCACCTGGGGAGTCTTGATCTCCAGGTAACCGTTTTCGCGCTGCACCTTGCGCATGTACTGCTCAAGCACCTGGTACAGAGTCCAGCCATTCGGGTGCCAGAACACCATGCCCGGCGCTTCTTCCTGAAGGTGGAACAGGTTCAGGCGCTTGCCGATCTTGCGGTGGTCGCGTTTTTCAGCTTCTTCGATGCGCTGGATATAGGCGGCCAATTGCTTCTTGTCAGCCCAGGCCGTGCCGTAGATCCGTTGCAGCTGTTCGTTCTTGGCGTCACCGCGCCAGTAGGCACCGGACAGCTTGGTCAGCTTGAACGATTTGAGGAAGCGCGTGTTTGGCACGTGCGGGCCACGGCACATATCCACGTATTCTTCGTGGTAGTACAGCCCCATGGCCTGCTCGTCCGGCATGTCTTCTACCAGACGCAGCTTGTAGTCCTCGCCACGTGCAGTAAACACGTCGATCACTTCGGCACGCGGGGTGACTTTTTTGATGACGTCGTAATCTTTTTCGATCAGCGCGTGCATGCGCTGCTCGATGGCCGCCAGGTCGTCCGGCGTAAAAGGACGCTCATAGGCGATGTCGTAATAGAAGCCTTCTTCAATGACCGGGCCGATCACCATCTTGGCGGTTGGATACAGTTGCTTGACCGCATGGCCAATCAAGTGCGCGCAAGAGTGGCGAATGATCTCCAGCCCCTCTTGATCCTTGGGCGTGATGATTTGCAGGCTGGCGTCGCTGGTGATCAGGTCGCTGGCATCAACCAGCTTGCCGTCGACCTTGCCGGCCACGGTGGCCTTGGCCAGGCCAGCACCAATGGATGCGGCGACCTCGGCTACGGAAACCGGATGATCGAATGAACGCTGACTGCCGTCGGGAAGAGTAATAGTTGGCATGGCGCCTCCTCTCCTAGTGGTGACCCCTACCAAAGGTCACGTGGGTTGGGATGAGCCAGTACAAGATCCAACACCAGGCCGCTCAATAATGAACGCCTGCCTTACAGCGGCAGGAGCCTTTCGGCCAACCGATAATCGAACCAGAGTGACTGGAGTGAACAAAAAGAACCTGGCAAGGCGGCAAATGGCGCGCCCGGAAATAGCCAGGCAAGGATGCTAGCACAGATGAACGGTCATCGCGTTGGTCAAGCGCTGGGTAAAGAGCAATTCATGGCTTTACAGTTGCAAAAGTGAACTTGAGCTGTACGCAGGGCCTCAAAGCCACTGAGAATCGCCGTTCGTCCTCGACCCAAAGGAGCATCCCATGATGCGTTTTACCTCTACCCTCGCTGTCGCCGCTACCCTGAGCCTCCTTTCCCTCGGCGCGCAGGCTGCAGCCCCTTCCAACTGGCCAGCTGGCGCCCGTGACGCCTTCGTCAACGACTGCAGTGCCGCAGCCAGCCAGAACGTGGACGTCAAAACTGCCAAAGCCCACTGTGAATGTGGCGCTGACAAGATCAATGCCGAATTGAGCACTGCCGAGATCAAGGAATTGATGACCAACCAGAACGCCAGCCCGGAGCTTAAAAACAAAGCAGTCGCGGCTATTTCGTCCTGCAAAGTGGTGAAGAAAAAGTAAGATTGGCTGACGATTCGACGGTCATTTCACTGAAAAAACAGCCTGAAAACTGCCATTTCACACAAATTATGCAGGTTTTACGGCTTTTTTTAACAGCTGATATTTCGTCGCGAAGCCCCGTAAATCGGGGCTTTCAGCCGAACAACGGATCAAACGCAAAGCGATTGATTAGCAAACAGTGCCTTGGGGGGGCTCCCAAGCCGAACATTTCGACTATGATAGCCCTGTGTGCCCAGTTGGCCTGAGCAGCACAGCACTACTGAAAATATATGTTTCTTGGAGATACACCATGTCTAATCGCCAAACCGGCACCGTTAAATGGTTCAACGATGAAAAAGGCTTCGGCTTCATCACTCCTCAAGGTGGCGGTGACGACCTGTTCGTACACTTCAAAGCTATCGAAAGCGACGGTTTCAAAAGCCTGAAAGAAGGCCAAACCGTTTCCTTCGTGGCTGAGAAAGGCCAAAAGGGTATGCAAGCTGCACAGGTTCGCGGCGAGTAATTCTCCGCTGAGCTAAAAAAACCCCGTCCATGTGACGGGGTTTTTTATGGGCGATGCAAAAGCCGTATCAGCCGCAGTTAACCCGGTTGATCACCAGATTGTCGTCGGTGTTCAGGTTCAGGCGGTCAGAGCGATACTCCAGCGTGACCATGTCGTTGGGCTTGAGGATGCGTGCATTCTGCGCGCCAGCACGCGTACGTGCTTGCTCCAGCAACTGGGGCGAGGCTTTCTGGCCGATGGCGAACTCTGCGGCCTTCGACTCACAGCGGCTATGACCGGCATCGGTCACAGTGGCAGCTTTGCCTGGCTCAGAGGCACCCGGGGTACTGCAACCCGCCAACGCGAGCGCAGCCAACAAAGTACCGAATGATGCGAGCTTCCAAGGCATGAAGCCTCCTATGATAAAAAGTGGACAGAGATCGTGCGACAGCATTCAAAGCGATTGGTTTCAAGACGTTAACCGCCTGTGGGCAAGTCTGCCTGAGTCACGGCCTGCAATCGCTTGGTGAATCGTGACTAGATATGAACGTATTCAGTAGATATCGATGTAGTCCGACGAAGGAGTAGGCCAATTCTGCTTCAGCGCGTTGAAAATCTGCATGACCCAGACTTCATCGCTGGCCGCCACGTTGCCGACATAGCCGGAACCTTTGGCCCAGGTCTCCAGGCGAAACACCAGGCCAGCGATATCAGCCCCACCGACTACGCCGGAAGAAATGTAGGCGATGCCTTCTTTGGTTACCCGCAACTGGGTATGTTCGTCGTCACTGGCGCTGCCAAGCAATTGGCGCACGGCGTCCAGCGTCAGGTTGTCGGGCTTGCTCAAATCGATTTGCACGCGGTGTTTCCCGGCCATTTAACAGGCCAACAGTGTCGCACAGCCGCCGCTTCATGCCTAAGTAGCAGTGCCAAATGCCGTACAAAATGCTTAACTGCGCCCCTCTGGAACGGCGTTCCAGTGCATTGCCCCCGCATTTTTAGCCCGTGAGATTTCCATGACCACCGTAACGCTTCAAGCCGACATCAAAGCCAAGTGGCCCCAAGGGCAAAGTTCCTACAGCCCCGGAAGCCCGGAAGAACTGGCGATCATTGGTATCGACCTGTTGGTCAAGGAACTGGGCACCCAGGCGGCGCAAGCATTCATCGGCCAGATATTCGAGAAATACCCGGCCGACTACATGGGCGCCCAAGAGCGCGAATAGAACAGGGCGACGAGCGCCGCCCCGCTAACTTACTTCAGACGCGCCAGGCGCTCGGTCAGCAGATCGAAGAAGCCCTGGGCGTCGCCATTCTCAACCCAGAACACATTCTTCGGCTGCTTGAGGCCGTCATACCAATCGACAATGGTCTGGCCGAAGGTCGGGCCTTCGCGGCTGTCGACCACCATATTGGCCTCACGACCGCTGAACAGCGAAGGCTTGAGCAGGTACGCCACCACGGTAGCGTCATGGACCGGGCCACCCGGAATGCCGTAGTGCTCCATATCGCCTTTGACGTACTCATTCAGAATACTGCTGACGACCTTGCTCGCATTGTTGTTCAGGTCCGCAATCTTCTTCAGGCGGGCGTCGCTGGTGAGGACTTTATGGGTCACGTCCAACGGCAGGTAGGTCAACTTCACACCGCTTTTGAGCACGATCTCCGCCGCCACCGGATCGGCGAACAGGTTGAACTCGGCCACTGGGGTGATATTGCCGCCGTTGAAGTGGGCGCCGCCCATCACGACCACTTCCTTGATGCCCTGGGTGATTTCGGGCGCTTGAGTCAGCGCCAGTGCCAGGTTGGTCTGCGGGCCGAGCATGGCGATGGTGATGCTGTGCGGCTTGGCGCTGCTCAGGGTCTTGATCAGGTAGTCGACTGCATTGCCTTCGGCCAGGCCTGTTTTCGGTTCATGCACCGTGACGCCCGAGATGCCTTCCTTGCCATGGATATTCTCGGCGTAGATCGGTTTGCGCAACAACGGCGCTGGCGCACCTGCGTACACCGGGATGTCCTCGCGACCTGCCCATTCGCGCGCCAGGCGCGCGTTGCGGGAGGTCTTGTCCAGGCGCACATTGCCGGCGACGGTGGTCAGCGCACGAATGCTCAACTCCTCCGGCGAGGCCATGGCGAACAGCAAGGCCACCACGTCATCGGCACCCGGGTCGGTATCGATGATCAGGTCGATTTTTTCCGCCGCTTGGGCGCTTGCAGCAGTGAGCGCGGACAAAAGCAGAACACTCCGGAACAGGTTTTTCAGGGTAGGTAGACCACGTTGCATAAAGCACTCCTTGTCATAGGGGGGACGCTAGAACGTTACGCCGGACACCAGCGCGATATTGCAGTACGGCTGGCACTCGCCAGTGCGCACCACAGCGCGGGCATTGCGGCTCAATTGCTTGAATTGGTCATGGCTGAGCAGGCGTCGCTCGCCCAGTGCAGCCTGCTCTGTGAGCGTATTTAGCGCGGTCAGCGCGGGCGGTTGCTTCAGCAGGATCTCTTCTGCCAGAACATGGCTTTCCACCTGCATTTCGCTAAGCACGATGCGCAAGGTGCTGATGAAGTCCGGGATGCCCTGGGTCAGTGCCAGGTCGATCAATTCGACGCCGGGAGGTACCGGCAGGCCGGCATCGCCGATGACCAGAATGTCACCGTGGCCCAGGGACGCGATCACGCGCGACAGGGCGATATTCAGCAAAGGTGTCTTTTTCATGCGGGCACAAAACCTTGTACGTCGTGCAGCGTAGGAATGGAAGGCTGAGCGCCGGCGCGGGTCACTGACAACGCCGCCGCCACTTGGCCAAAACGGATCGCCTCGGCTTCGCTCTGGCCCGCGGCCAGCGCGGCGGCAAAGCCACCGACAAAGGTATCGCCAGCAGCGGTGGTATCCACCGCCTTGACCTTCGGCGCCACCAGGTGCTCAAAGCTCTTGCCGTCGGCAAACAGCGCGCCCTGGGCGCCCAGGGTGATGATGACCTTGCCAGCACCCGCCTGGATCAGCGCGGTCGCGGCGACCTTGGCACTGTCGAGGGAGTCGACCGCTACGCCGCTGAGAGCGCTGGCCTCGCTTTCATTGGGGATCAGATAATCGATCGAGGCATACCAGTCAGCGGGCAACGGTCCGCTTGCCGGGGCCGGGTTGAGGATGACGGTCTTGCCCAGCTCGCGACCCCGCTTGAGCGCATACCCAACGGCCTCCATCGGCACCTCAAGCTGGCAGATGATCACGTCTGCCGCCTGCAGCACAGCGTCACACGTTCGCAGCGACGCAGGCGTCAGCTCACCGTTGCTGCCGGCCACAATGACAATGGCGTTCTGGCTGCTGTCATCGACCACGATCAACGCCACACCGCTGGAGCCGTCCACCGTGCTGACTGCCTGGCAATCGATCCCTTCCAACAACAGCGCATCGCGCAATTGGCTGCCATAGGCGTCGGTACCGATGCATCCCACCATTGCGACACTCGCTCCCAGACGTGCCGAGGCGACAGCCTGGTTGGCGCCCTTGCCGCCGGGCACAGTGGAGAACGTCTGGCCGATCAGGGTTTCACCGGCACGCGGCAAGCGACTGGCGCGGGTGACCAGGTCCATGTTCAAGCTGCCTATTACCACTACTTTTGCTGGCATACATCAGTACTCATCAATTCGGTTCAGCGGTATTGGGCGAACACATCAGCCAATGGCGCGGTCGACTCACGCAAAACAATACTGGGCGTCACGATACGTTGATCGATCGGCAGTTGGGGTGTTGCGATTCGTTGCAGTAATAATTCGGCCGCAGTCTCACCCAACTGCAGGATCGACTGGCCGACCGTCGTCAGCGCCGGATAGACGTAGCGCCCCATCTGGATGTCATCGAAACCGATGACCGACAGCTCGCCCGGCACCCGCACATTGCGCTCGGCGGCGGCGCGCAGCACGCCAAAACCAATCATATCGTTGCTGGCGAAAATCGCGCTGGGCGGGTGTTGCGATAATAACTGTACAGCTGCGGCATACCCGCCCGTGCTGGTGAAATCGCTTTCCAGGGTACGACTGGCCAACACCTCGATGCCCGCCTCGCGCAATGCACGCTGGTAACCCGCCAGGCGCATCTGCGCCACGCGGGTATGCCCAGGGCCGCCGATACAGGCGATGTCCCGGTGCCCCAATTCCAGCAAGTGCCGGGTCGCCAGGTAAGCGCCCTCTTCGTGATCGATGCGCACCAGGTCCACATCAATCCCATCCAGCGCCCGGTCGACAATCACCATCGGCGTGCGCACTGCGCTCAAGCCTGCGGCAAGGCCACTGTCATCACCGCCCACGGATGTCACGATCAAGCCGTCGACGCGTTTTTCCAGCAACACGCGCAAATAACTGCGCTGTTTCTCTGCGTCGTCATCCGAGTTGCAGAGGATCACGCAATAGCCATTACGCTCGCAGTAATCCTCGATACCCCGAGCCAGCTCGGCAAAATACGGGTTGAGGCTGTTGGGCACCAGCAGCCCGATGGTGGCCGTAGTCTTGGCCTTGAGCGAGCGTGCGACGGCACTGGGCACGTAGTCCAACTGCTTGATCGCCGCCTCGACCTTGATGCGTACCGGCTCGCTGACTGGGCGCGTCTTGTTCACCACATGGGACACGGTGGTGTAGGAAATACCTGCAAGCGCTGCCACATCCTTGATCGTTGCCATGGTTCAGCCCCGCCGACTGGCGCGCTGGCTGCGATAAGTATCAAGGACCACAGCGATCACGATCACGGCACCGGTAATGATGCGTTTAGTCGGTTCCGTCGCGCCGATCTGCGCCAGCCCGGCGGCCAGGACCGAAATAATCAACACCCCGAAGAACGTACTGATGACCGAGCCACGCCCGCCCATCAGGCTGGTGCCACCGATCACTACGGCGGCGATCACTTGCAGCTCCAGGCCCGAACCGGCATTCGGGTCCGCCGCTTCCAGGCGCGAGATCTGGAACAGCGCCGCCACACCAGCCAACAGGCCCATCAGGCTGAACACCAGGACCTTGTAAGGCTTGGGATTGATACCCGCCAGGCGCACCGCTTCTTCGTTGGTGCCGATGCCGATCAGGTAGCGACCGAAGACCGTACGGGTCAGTACCAACTGGGCCGCGATGATCACCAGCAAGGCGATGATGAACGACGGAGAAATACCGAAGGCAATCGGGTTGGACAGCCAGGCAAACGAGTCACCGATATAAGCGGTGCGCGAGCCCGTCATCTGGTAGGCCACGCCGCGGGCCATCTCCAGCACGCCGAGGGATACGATAAATGACGGAATGCGCCAGGCCACCGTGATGGAACCGGTGATGGTGCCGGCCAACGCCGCGCAACCCATGCCCAACAGGGCGGCAGGCAACACGCTCCAGCCCCAGCCCAGGATCGCCACGCTGACTGCCGAGGCCGCCAATGCCAGTACCGATCCCACAGACAGGTCGATGCCGCCAATGATCAGGATGAAGGTCATGCCCACCGCCAGCACCATCAGGTCGGGAATCTGGTTGGCCAGGGTGCTGAAGGTGTCATAGGACAGAAAGTGATCGCTGAGCATCGAGAACAGCGCAATCATCGCCAGCAAGGCACCTGCCAGCCCGAGGTAGGTACCCAGGCCATAGAAGTTGCCGCCAGTTTTACCGGGGGAAATGTTTGTTTTCATGGGGTATTCCTAGGCGCTGCTTCGTTGAGCAGCGCATCACGTTTCTGATAGCCGGCAAAGGCGGCGGCGAGCAATTCGTCCTGGGTCCAGCTATCACGCTCGAAGGTCTCGATCAGGCGCCCGGCGGACAGCACACCGATGCGGTCACAGATCAGCATCAGCTCACGCAGGTCACTGGACACCACCACCAGCGCTTTGCCCTGGCGGGTCAATTCACCGAGCAAGGCATAGATATCGAACTTGGCACCGACGTCGATGCCGCGGGTAGGCTCATCGAACAGCATTACTGCGCAGTCGCGCTCCAGCCAGCGGCCAATCACCACCTTCTGCTGGTTACCACCCGACAGCTCGGACACCAGTTGCGTCGGGCTGGAACTGCGGATTCGCATGGCGTCGATCTGGCGCTTGGCCAGAGCGGTTTCGTTACGGCTGTTGACGACGCCCCCGCCGGAAATTTCCGGCATGTTGCCCAAGGCGATGTTGGCGCTGATGGACTGGGTCAGCAGCAGGCCTTCGCCCTTGCGGTCTTCGGTGATCAGGGCAATACCATGACCGACCGCGTCGACCGGCGAGCGAATGCTCACCACCTTGGCCGGCGAACCCAAGGCCACGGTGCCGCTATCGGCCGGGTCGGCGCCGAAAATCAGGCGCAGCAATTCGGTGCGACCGGCGCCGATCAGGCCGGAAATGCCAAAGATTTCACCGGCGCGCACTTCAAAGGACACATCGCGGACCTTGTCCGAACGGGTCAGGCCCGTCACGGTCAAGGCCGGACCTCCGATGGTACGCGGGCCCAAATCGATGTGTTCACCCAGTTCGCGACCGACCATCAAGGTCACTAACTGCTCACTGTTGTAATTGGCCATCGGCTCGACGCAGACCAGCTTGCCGTCGCGCAATACCGCAATGCGCTGGGCGACACGGGCCAACTCTTCGAGCCGGTGCGAAATATAAATGATCGCCACGCCTCGAGCCTGCAGGCGCGTGATTTGTTCAAACAGCATCTCGACTTCACGAGCAGTAAGCATCGCCGTGGGCTCGTCGAGGATCAATACATGGCAGTCGCCGATCAGGTTACGAGCGATCTCGACCATTTGCTGGTGACCAATGCCCAGGCTGCCTACCAGTGTGTCCGGGTCGATCGCGTCCAGGCCGACTTGGGCCATGGCTTCGATCGCGGCTTTGCGCAATTGTTTGCGGCTGATCCAACCACAGCGGCTCGGCAGGTTATCCAGGAACAGGTTTTCAGCCACGGTCAGCGTCGGCAGCAGGTTGAGTTCCTGCATGACCATGCGCACGCCCAAGGCTTCGGCCTGGGTGCGGCTGGCGGGGCGATAATCCTGACCGTTGAATTGCATGTGCCCGGTGGTGGGCGTGACCAGGCCGCCGATGATCTTCGACAAGGTACTTTTGCCTGCGCCGTTCTCACCGGTCAGCGCCAACACTTCCCCGCGATTGAGCGTCAGGGTGATGTCGGACAGAACCGGTTGGGCATAGGTCTTACCGATACCGCTGACCGAGAGGACAGCGTTCGGGGCGGAAGATGACATAGGAAAATCTCCAGGCGCCCGCTCAGGACGAGCGGGCGCTGTTGGGTACTGCCAGGATTACTGCTTGATGACGAGTTCGACCGGGGTTTCGATCACGCCATCTTTGGCATCGACTTTCTCACCCTTGACCAGCTTCAGCGCGTTCTGGATACCGAACACGGCTTGCTGGGCGGCGGCCTGGTCAGCGGTGGCCAACACGCGGCCGTCCTTGAGCATTGGCTTGATCGCGTCAATGTTGTCGTAACCTACCACCAACACCTTGCCGGCCTTGCCTGCCGCACGCACGGCGGAAACAGCGCCCAGAGCCATGTTGTCGTTACCGGCCAACAGCGCCTTGATATCCGGCGTTTCGCTCAGCATCGCTGCGGCGATTTTGTTGCCCTGGTCGATTTCCCAGTTACCGGACTGGGTGGAAACAATCTTCATGCCTGCGGCGTCCATCGCATCCTTGAAGCCTGCGGTGCGCTGCTGGGCATTGGTGGTAGTGGGTACGCCCTCGATGATGCCGACCTTGTCACCGGCGGCCAGTTGCTTGGCCAGGTAGTCGCCCACCAGCTTGGAGCCTTTGCGGTTATCCGGGCCTACAAACGGAATATCGAGGTTTTTGCTTTTGAGTACTTCCGGGTCCAGGCGATTGTCGATGTTGACCACCTTGATACCGGCATCGGAAGCCTTTTTCAGCACACTGGCGAGTGCCTTGGAGTCGGCGGGAGCAATGACAAGCGCATCAACCTTGGCGTTGATCATTTCGTTGACAATGGCGATCTGCGCGCTGGTATCGGTTTCGTTCTTGATGCCGTTGGAGATCAACTTGAATTCTGTTGGGTGCGCTTTCTGGTAATCCTTCGCACCGTCGGTCATGGTGACGAAAAACTCATTGGCAAGGGACTTCATGACCAAACCCACGGTAGGCGTTTTGGCAGCGTCATCGGCAAATGCAGAAGAGAGAGGCAAAGCGGCGGATGCGGCAGCAAGCACAGCAACAGCAAGAAGACGTCCAGCAAATGGCAGCTTCATGGGTTCACTCCGATCTTATGATTATTGTGAGCAACGCTTGCACCGAAGAGCCCTTCGGCAGCCCTCCCACCTGGGCGGCTGATACGAGCTGTCACGATGCGCCAAGGGCGCAGTGAAACATCTCGCAAACGTTTGCGTTGAGCAAACTATGAGAACCTTGTCGAGATTTGTCAACGGTAGCAGCAAGCCTTTCATTGGCGCCCTCCAAGCTCTCCCTTGAGCCACCGACCGCTGATACGTTTAAGCCAGCTCGCCGTTTCTGCCGCTCGCTGAAACGACAGAGTGCACTGCGAATGATCGACCACAGCGCTCGGACATATCGTGATCGCTTTCGGACAACCGAACACCACAACCCTTCGCGTTCGGAAAGCCGGACAGCGCCAAGCCTCATGAAACTAAAATCTTAGGTTAAGTTGTTTTAAATCAATAAGTTAATTTATAAAAACCAACATGCTCAGTCTGGTACAAATCCTGCTCTTTCTCAGCACCTCGCGGCGTTCAGAACCGCCCGGGTGTTCTAGATGAACCTGCTACAGCACTCATCAAAAACCAGAGAGAAAAATAATGAAATCTGCATTGAAGAACGTCATTCCGGGCGCCCTGGCCCTTCTGCTGCTGTTCCCCGTTGCCGCCCAGGCAAAGGAAGTCGAAAGCAAGACCAAACTGTCCAACGTAGTCATCCTCGCCACCGGCGGTACCATCGCTGGCGCCGGCGCCAGTGCTGCCAACAGTGCCACCTACCAGGCGGCCAAGGTCGGCATCGAACAACTGATCGCCGGCGTTCCTGAGCTTAGCCAGATCGCCAATGTTCGCGGCGAACAAGTGATGCAAATTGCGTCGGAAAGCATCAATAACGAAAACCTTCTGCAACTGGGTCGCCGTGTCGCCGAATTGGCCGACAGCAAGGACGTCGACGGCATCGTGATCACCCACGGCACCGACACCCTTGAAGAAACCGCCTACTTCCTGAACCTGGTGGAAAAAACCGACAAGCCTATCGTGGTGGTCGGTTCCATGCGCCCAGGCACCGCGATGTCGGCGGACGGCATGCTCAACCTGTACAACGCCGTTGCGGTCGCGGGGAGCAAGGATGCACGGGGCAAAGGCGTGCTGGTGACAATGAACGACGAGATCCAATCTGGCCGCGACGTCAGCAAGATGATCAACATCAAGACCGAAGCGTTCAAGAGCCCATGGGGCCCGCTGGGCATGGTCGTCGAGGGTAAATCCTACTGGTTCCGCCTGCCGGCCAAGCGTCACACCATGGATTCTGAGTTCGACATCAAGACCATCAAAAGCCTGCCTGACGTTGAAATTGCCTACGGCTATGGCAACGTGAGCGACACTGCCTACAAGGCATTGGCCCAAGCGGGCGCCAAAGCGATCATTCACGCCGGTACCGGTAATGGGTCAGTATCGTCCAAGGTCGTTCCAGCGCTGGTGGAATTGCGTAAACAAGGCGTGCAGATCATTCGCTCTTCCCACGTCAACGCCGGTGGCATGGTTCTGCGTAACGCCGAACAGCCAGACGACAAATACGACTGGGTCGCCGCCCTTGACCTGAACCCGCAGAAAGCCCGCATCCTGGCCATGGTCGCCCTGACCAAGACCCAGGACAGCAAGGAACTGCAACGGATCTTCTGGGAATACTAATCCCTGCTGATTCATCTGTAGAAAGATGCTTTTGTGGCGAGGGAGCTTGCTCCCGCTGGGCTGCGAAGCGCCCAAAATACTTGCGGGCGCTACGCACCCGAGCGGGAGCAAGCTCCCTCGCCACATTCAGCCCCTCTCCCCCCGAACTTCAACAAACTCCCTGATTCGCTGTCAGACGAACTTCTTGAAATTTAAGCAGTTGCGAAATTGCCTACAGTTAAATACTGTATGTGCGTACAGCCAATTAAGGAATGCTCTGTGGCAAAGCCCTCTTCCGCAGCACCTGCAGCGCCTGACGCCTATCAGCGCCTGGCTATCCGCGTGCAAAAAATCATCAATTCGACCAACGCGCAGAAAACCAAGGCGGCGTTGATCTTCCGTTTACCCGAGGAACCGGAGAACGATTGGCAACGTTTACTGGAAGAGATTGCAGAAAATGACAACGTCACCCTCGCCTATCGGGACGACGGTGGCGTGCAGATTTTTTGGGTTGTGCCGAAGGAAGATTGATTGTGAGTGCCCGTTTTATTGCTGTGTGCTGTCTGTTTTTAACCTTCACCGCCAACGCCCAAGCCCCTCGCACCTTCAGCGAAGCCAAGAAGATCGCCTGGAAGCTCTACGCGCCGCAATCCACCGAATTTTATTGCGGCTGCAAATACACCGGTAACCGGGTGAACCTGAAAGCCTGCGGTTACATCCCCCGCAAAAACGCCAACCGCGCTGCACGCATTGAGTGGGAACACATCGTGCCGGCTTGGCAAATCGGACATCAGCGCCAATGCTGGCAAAATGGCGGGCGAAAAAACTGCACGCGCCATGATGAGGTGTTCAAGCGCGCCGAGGCAGACCTGCACAACCTGGTGCCGAGCATCGGCGAAGTGAATGGTGACCGTAACAACTTCAGTTTTGGCTGGCTGCCGGTGCAAAGCGGGCAGTACGGCTCATGCCTGACCCAGGTGGACTTCAAGGCGAAGAAAGTCATGCCGCGCCCGTCCATTCGCGGGATGATCGCACGCACGTATTTTTATATGAGCAAGCAGTATGGCCTGCGCCTGTCGAAGCAGGACCGGCAATTGTATGAAGCCTGGAACAAGACCTATCCGGTGCAAACCTGGGAGCGCCAGCGCAACCAGACAGTGGCGTGCGTGATGGGACGTGGTAATGAATTCGTCGGCCCGGTCAACCTCAAGGCCTGCGGCTGACTGTGGGCGGGGTGCCCGCCCACTTCACCTGCTACTGCGCAGCCTGGTGTTCGATAATCTCCGACACGGTGTCGTTTTTCTTGGCCCGCGCCATTTTTTCGTTTAGCAGCGCCTGCTTGGCTTCGGCCTCGGCTTTGGTCGCGAACGGCCCCAATAGCACCTCATCCTTGCCGTCGACTTTCACAATGTAGAAATTGAACCCGTGCTCCAGCAACCAGGCGGTCAGGTCGGTGATCGCCTGCAGCTTATGGTCCGGCGGGCCGACCCGTATATCCCATTCCTGAGCGGCAATCGCACCGGTTTGCGGCAGGCTTTCGGTCACGGCAGGCTTGGCCTTGGGGGCGTCGACCGACTTACCTTCACCGCATCCGGCCAACGCCAACACCACAATTGCCATCGCTACTTTACGCACTGCCCTGCTCCTTTGAGGATCAAAGAGGCAACTTTACCATTCACTGTCTATTCTGGCCGTCATAAACGTTGGCTTAAACAATGCGAATCATGTATCGCGACCTGTATGATACCGCCATGGGAATTAATGTCGCCTCTATGCGTCCTAGAAAGAGGCAGTCACAGGGAAGCGCTTCGCAGTAAGCTACACACATCCGACACCTACCCTGTCTGAAACATGTGTCCTTAAAAGTAATTCAAGGAGAAGTCCATGCTTATACTCACCCGCAAAGTCGGTGAAAGCATAAACATCGGTGATGACATTACGATCACCATCCTGGGCGTTAGCGGCCAGCAAGTACGAATCGGCATCAACGCACCTAAGGATGTTGCCGTGCATCGCGAGGAGATTTACCAGCGTATCCAGGCCGGCCTGACTGCACCTGACAAAAACCAGACGCCTTGAAACGCCTCCAGTAGCCAGCCTTTTCGTTCACTGTAACGGCTGGCGAAAACCCAATTGGCCTGTTCGCGCTTCCCGGGTGACCAGCGCACGTTGAGCCCTTCCTTCGCTGCAAGATGAAACTGTCAGGGCATCCGGAACTTGTCGCGCTATTGGCAGCCCAACTTCTGACACTTTATCCTGCCGTCCGAGTGCATTTCGGGAACACGTCGATGAGGCCAGCCGCGTCGCAACCGCTTGTTTCAAGATCCTGGATGATCGCCCTGCTGATAGGGCTGGTCTTCGTGGCACTCGGGTGCTGCTTGAGAATGGAAGTGGAAGGGGCCGATCCCGACGCCCATTCCTGATTGGATCTTGCGCTTCTGCTCTGTGGCTACCTGCTTGCGTTCTGCCTCAAGCCCATCCAGAAGGTGATCTTGCGCAAGCTGCGTCAGCGCGCCGCTCATCGCACCCATGGAAAAACCGCACGTTGAGGGCGTTTACCTGTTATCGGATCGCCGGTATTTACAGCGCCGCCGCACCACCTATCATTGGGCTTGCGCAGTCAGTCAAAGGTGCAGATACAGATGGATACCCTCAGTAAAGCCCAGATCGAGTCAGCACTGGCAGCGCGCCTGCCCAGCTATACCGTTGAGTGCACGCTGCATGCCGACGGTACTCTCTCAGCCGTTCTCAGCGGCCCGGGAACCGATCACTTCGCGATTACCGGCATCGTGCGCGCGCATTATCACGGTACAGAAGCCATCAACCGGCTCGCCACCGAGATACTCAGGGAAATGGTGGTGTCGCGCCAGGGGATGAAAAACAGCCGACTGCAGGCACTGTCCGATCCCATCGACTGCATGGAAGGCCGAGACCGGTAACGGGCTCGGCCTTCCACGTATCATGGCGCCAACGAACTTAAGGACAGCAAGCCATCAGCCCCACGCTCGGCTTTCAACGCACCGTATTGCTCGATGCAAGCATGGGCGGTCACCATCGGCGCCACGTGTGTCGAGGTCACCACCATGATATCCGCCCCCGCCGCTTCCCCAGCCTGAATACCCACTGTGGCGTCCTCGAACACCAGGCAGTCCTGCACCGGCACGCCCAGGCGCCGAGCACCCAGCACATAACAGGCCGGATCGGGCTTGCCCGTCTTCACATCTTCGGCTGTCACCAGTACCGCCGGCACGGGGATGCCCGCTGCTTGCAGCCGGCGCACGGCCAATGCCTTTGGCGCTGAGGTGACCAACGCCCATTGATCGACGGGCAGGCTCGCCAAAAACGCCACCGCGCCGGGAATCGCCACGATGCCTTCGACATCGTCCAGCTCAGCCTCGGTGATCCATTGGGCTTCTACCTGTGGATCGACGCCCGGCAATGCCTGGCGGGTGATCGTATCAATCGCGCGGGCGCCATGAATGGTGTGCAGAAAGGCTTCCACATCCAAGCCATGCCGTGCAGCCCAGATGCCCCAGACGCGCTCCGCAGCGGCAATGGAGTTGAGCAGGGTCCCGTCCATATCGAACAGAAAGGCGCGGTAACGCCGGGTAAATACATTTGGAGTTGGGCTGGACACTGCGCGGCTTCCTCATGGGCTGGGCCCTGCAATCTACGGATCACCTCGACGCTTGTAAACGCCGAGTCCTGGCCCGTCACCTCCAAGTAAAAAATGACGAACTTGTCATGATCCTGTTGGTTGGCTGTTGGGGTCGCCTGGTTACCGTGAGCTCACTACCCACCCGGAACGTGAGACACCACCATGAAACTGATTGCCCTGGGCTTTGCCGCTTTGCTCGCCACTGGCTCGGCATTCGCTGCCGATACCGCCCCCGCTACCAACGTGATCCACGACAAAACCGGCTTCTTCGTGCACCTGGATGTCGCCAGGGTGCTGTCGAGCACCGACACCTACGGCCAATGCGGGGTTGTGCCGGCGCAACTGCGCTATCTGGACCACCAAGACCGCGAACATGTTCTCGATTACCAAGTCCAGGGCACCGGTTGCGCCAATGACAATTGATCGGGCTACACTGGCGCAACTTATTGAAGCAGAGCACCTTCCATGAATATCCTCGTAGTCGAAGACGAACCCAAGGCCGGTAATTATCTGCTCAATGGGCTGCAGGAGCTGGGGCATTGCGTAAGCCTGGCCCGCGATGGAGTGGACGGCTTGCACCAGGCCCTTGAAACGCCGTTCGACGTGATCGTACTGGACGTGATGATGCCGAAAATGGATGGCTGGGAAGTGCTGCGCCGACTGCGCAAAGAAGCCGATACGCCAGTGCTGTTCCTCACCGCCCGCGATGACATCGCCGACCGCATCAAAGGCCTTGAGCTGGGTGCCGATGACTACCTGATCAAGCCCTTTTCGTTCGCCGAACTGGTGGCGCGCCTGCGTACCCTCAACCGTCGTGGCCCGAGCCGGGATGAAGAACAACTGCAAATCGCCGACCTGCACATTGACGTACTCAAACGTCGGGTGACCCGCGCCGGCACGCGCATTACCCTGACCAACAAAGAGTTCGCCCTGCTGCATCTGTTCGCGACGCACCAGGACCAGGTGCTGTCCCGCTCGCTGATTGCTTCGCGGGTGTGGGACATGAACTTCGACAGCGACACCAATGTGGTGGATGTCGCCGTGCGCCGCCTGCGCCTGAAAATCGACGACCCGTTCCAGCTCAAGCTGATCCACAGCGTGCGGGGCATTGGCTACCGCTTCGATACCCAGCCATGAACCGTCAACACCCTTACTCCCTGACCCTGCGCCTGGCGTTGATCTTCGCCCTGCTCGCCTTCGCCTTGCTGGCCACCCTGGGCGTGGCGCTGTACCGGGAACTGGAGCGCGAACTGATCCGCCGCGATGACGCCGCGCTGATATCCCGGGTGGACCAGTTACGCAACCTGCTCAACGACAGCAATACCCTGGACCTGATCAAGACCAAGCCAGAGCTGTTCCAGAACATGTTGGGCAACCGCGAATCGGTGCTGAGCATTACCGCCCCCGGCAAACAGGCACTGCTGCTGGTAAACCCGGGGAATATTGAGTTGCCGTCGATCCAGCCGCTGCCCAAGGATCACCGGCTCATATTGAGCGACGTGCAACATTTACCAGGCCTGAACGGCATTCCCTTCTCGCTGGTGGCCGTGGCCATCGACTCCGGCGACCTGGGCAGCTTGCAAATCACCAGCGGCCGCCTGATGACCGAGCGCACCGCGGTGCTCGCCAGTTATCGACTCAGCGTCTACATCCTGGCGAGTATCGCCGCGATCATCCTGGCGCTGGTGGGTTACCTGCTGGTTCATCGCGGCTTGCTGCCGTTGCGCCGCCTGGCCCGGCATGCCCAAGGGATCGGCGTCAGCAACCTGGCCGAACGCCTCGACAGCCAAGGCGCGCCGAAAGAATTGCTGCCCATGATCGACTCGTTCAACACCATGCTTGAGCGCCTGGCCAAAGGCTTTGTACAACTGGGCCAAGTATCCACCGATATGGCCCACGAACTGCGTACCCCGATCAACAACCTGCTCGGCGAAACCCAGGTTGCCCTGCAGCAGCAGCGCAGCATCGAGAGCTACCAGCAACTGCTGGCCTCCAATGTCGAAGAGCTGGAACGCCTGGCGCGAATGCTCGACAACATGCTGTTCCTGGCCCGCACCGACCCCGCCAGCGCACTGCGCCAACGCCAGGCGCTGGACGCAGCGGATGAAGTGGAACGCATCGCGGATTACTTCGAGGGGCTGGCCGGTGATGTGGACATGCACATCACCGCCTTGGGCGAAGGGGTGATCTGGGCTGAGCCGATGTTGCTGCGCCGTGCCTTGGCCAACCTGTGCGCCAACGCCATCAAATATGGCGCGCCGGGCTCGGAACTGAGTATCCAGGCAGTGCCGGATGGCGCGGGCATCAACCTGAGGGTCAGCAACCACGGCCAGACGATCCCGGCCGAGCACCTGCCGCGGCTGTTCGAACGGTTCTACCGGGTGGATGAATCCCGCGAGCGGTCAGCCCAGTCCAACGGCCTGGGACTCTCGATCGTGGCGACCATCATGCAGCTGCATAACGGGCGGTACCGTGTAAGCAGTGAAGATGGCGTGACCTGTTTTGAGTTGTTTTTCCCCGGCCGTGAAGCCTGAGGGCGCTGCGACTCAATCAAACGCGCCGTTCAGAACTTCGTAGATGATACCGGTCGCGATGGCCACCAATATCAAGTCGGTCCCCGCTTGCTGCCACTCGTAACCGTCGTAGCGAGGCAACTGCCCCAGCAAGCGGCCGTCCAGCTTCTTGGCAATACCCGGCGGCAGGGGCTTGCCGCGTGCCAGGTTTTTCTGAATGCCAGGCGGTAAGGCTGGCCCTGGGCTCCAATAATCGCGGTGACCGCCCAGCACGTTCAGTACAAGACCGCGATCAACGCTGAAGTCATTCCTGGAGGGCCCACCATTGTCCTTGCCCCTACCTTGCCCACCCTGGGCATTACCTTTGTTATTACCCTGGCCTTTACCCTTGTCCTGCCCACCATAGGCATCACCCTTGCTATTGCCTTGGCCTTTGCCCTGCCCACCGTAGACATCACCTTTATTGTTACCCTGGCCTTTGCCATTGCCTGGATCTGCAAAGGCAAGGCCACTGGTCACGGACAGTGCAAGGGACAACGCAACCGACACGAACTTCGTACGCTTTAACATGGTGACTTCCCAAGGCAAATATGTGCTTGAACTGTAGTTGAAATCGCAACACAGCGTACACAAACAACAGCGCCTGCCGTCAGCTCACCTGACCACCACTCAAGGCGATATCTACCTGGGTTTGCCAGGCTGCCAATGCCGCCACACGCAACCCCTCGACTATTGTCGATAGCGACATCGAATGCTCGCCCGCGTCAGGCAAACCAGGTACGTGAATAAACCCACTGCGCACCCCAGTCCCCACCAAGGCATGCTGTAAACGATAAAACACCTGATTACACACAAACGTCCCCGCCGTCTGCGATACCGAGGCCGCAATGCCCGCCTCACGCACCGCCTTGACCATGCCCTTGATCGGCAACGTCGAGAAGTACGCCGCCGGGCCGCCATCCACTACCGCAATATCAATCGGCTGCGCCCCCAGATTGTCGGGAATACGCGCATCGTTAACGTTGATCGCAACGCGCTCGACGGAAATATCACTGCGCCCAGGCCCCAGGCCCGTGGCGATGACCATTGCCGGCCGCAGTTCGTTGATCAACTGCAGCAAGGTTTCGGCAGCGGTGGCAAATGCGCAGGGCAAGCAACGCGAAACCATTTGCACCCCCTCGCACAACTGCACACCGTCCAACTGGCGCACGGCCTCCCAAGAAGGGTTTACCGCCGCCTTATCAAAGGGCTCGAAGCCCGTCAGCAATACGTTTTGCACAATGGCCTCACATCAACAGATAGAGCAGCACGATATTGACCACCAGCATCATCAGCGCCGTGGGTAGTTGGGCTTTGATCACCGCATTTTTATCCGGCAGCTCCAGTAGCGCCGCCGGGACGATATTGAAGTTGGCCGCCATCGGCGTCATCAACGTACCGCAATAGCCAGAGAACATACCAATCGCCGCCATCACCGCAGGGTTGCCGCCGTAAATCCCCACCAGCACCGGCACGCCGACGCCACCGGTCATCACCGGAAAGGCCGCAAAACCATTGCCCATGATCACGGTAAACAAGGCCATGCCCAACACATAGACCATCACCGCCACCAACTTGTAGTCCAGGTTGATGTAGGTGGTGGTGACATGGGCGACCGCCGTGCCCACCCCGGCCTCATTGAACAACAGCCCGAGCATCGCCAGCATTTGCGGAAGCACCATGGCCCAGCCCAGGGCTTCGGTCAGGCGACGAGATTCGCGTAACGCTTGTACCGGCGTATCCCGGGTCAGCCAGCAGGCCAGGCCAAGGGCGATCAGGCAACCGATGCCGAGGGAGACAAAGGTGGTGTTCTTCGGGTCCAGCAGCGGTACACCACCGATTTCGGTGTGTTTGAGCAACACTGAGCCAATCACCGTGGTCAGCGGAATCGCCAACGCCGGGATGAACAGTTTGTGGCCCAGGCGCCCGGCACTGGCGCGGGACGCCTTGTCGTGCAATTCGGCATGCTGGCCACGACCAACGCCGCCCAAGCCCGCAATCAATGCCATCACCACCACACCCACTCCGATGACCACCGAAGGCAGGCGCTCGCCTATAAGGAACGGTACGGCGAACAACAACCAGAACAGCGCACTGGACCAGCGCTTGGGGTGGGAACGGTCGAGCAGGATCATGCCGGCGGTGATCAGCAACAGCACGCCCGCCAGCCAGTACAGGTATTGAATGGAAATAATCATTGAGCCGCCTCCACCGGAGCGGTGGCCGAGCTCATTTCGTGGGTCAAGCGCCGGTCGAAACGATGCAACCGGATCGCGTGAATGATGAAGGCACAGATCGCCGTCGGGATGCCCCACACCGCAATGTGCAGCGGCTCCACATCAATCCCCGAGCCAAGCAGGAAGGTGTGCATCAACGCAATCGCACCAAAGGCCACGAAGATGTCCTCACCAAAGAACAACCCGACGTTGTCGGTGGCAGCGCACATGGCCAGTACCTTGTGGCGCAGCTTGTCAGGCAGCTTGCCATAACGTTTTTCTGCGGCGCCCTCGGCCATCGGCGCCAGCAGCGGCCGCACCATCTGCGGATGCCCACCCAGGCTCGTCAACCCCATGGCAGCCGTGGACTCACGCACAAACAGATAAATGATCAGCAAGCGCCCGACCGTGGCGCGTTCGAAGCGTGCAATCCAGTTCTGCGCATGCAGGCGCAGGCCATGGCGTTCCAGCAGGCCAATCACCGCCAGCGGTAATAACAGAATCAGTTGCAAGGCACGGGTCTGAAGGAAGCCATCACCCATGGTGGCAAGAATTTTTTCCAGCGGGAACTGGGCGGCAAGCCCGGTGGCGATGGCGGCCGCGGTGACCACCAACAGCGGATTGAAGCGCAATACAAAGCCGACCACGATGACAAGTACGCCGATCAACGGCCATAAGTTCACAACAGTTTGCATGGCGGGGAGGTCCTTTAGTGCGCGCTGCGGCGCCATTACAGCAGGATGTGGGCAAAGGGCTCACAGCGTGAAAGTGGCGTGCAGTCGGCTCGGTTTTTTATTGTTGACCTGGAAGGTCGAGCGTCAGTGGCGCAACTTTGCTGCCTGGGGCCGGGGGTGTCCAACAAGAAAAATTGTTGCTGCAAACCAATAATTTTTGTGGGGGGATGGCTTCGGGCGGTACGGTGCCATGCAGAGATTCAGCGCAGTTTTTTTGGAAATATCGCGAGGATGAACTCGCTATGGCGTCGGCAGGGAAAATTCCTGATCAGCGCCTATACTCCACGATGCAGCTGTGTGTACTTGGAGTTCATCCACGGCGTCGTGCCGACAATGAGGGTTCCCGCTATGTATGCCGGACAAATGAGTAGTATGGCGACCACGCTTGGCGAAATACGCTGCCAGCTGTTCGCCCAGGTAATTTGCCTGCTGGCGGTGGCGACGCTGTTCGCCTGATCGAACATTCAAGCCCTGAAAGGACGCCGCTCGGCGTCTTGGCTTTCCTTTGCCCAAATTTCAAGCAACAAAAAAGGGCCCACCTTTCGGTGGGCCCTTCTAGACCGCCCAGCAGAGCGGATTTTGTTTGGTAGGCGCGATTGGACTCGAACCAACGACCCCCACCATGTCAAGGTGGTGCTCTAACCAACTGAGCTACGTGCCTGCTGTGAGGCGGCATTCTACGGAATTCCGAAGGGGTGTCAACATCTTTTTTGCAGCTAACCCTATGAATATGCGAATTTTTTATTTGCGCCGGGTACACCCGCGATTTTCGGGTGGCTGGCAGGCGATTTTCAACTCAGGTAGGATCGGCGCACTCGTAAAAAATATAAAACAGAGGTTCCAGGATGGCGAACACCCCCTACCCCCAGTCGTATTACGCCGCTTCCGCGAATGCAGTTCCGCCCCGTCCTGTGTTGCAAGGTGAAGTCGAGACCGATGTGTGCGTGATCGGGGCCGGCTATACCGGGCTTTCCAGTGCGCTGTTTTTGCTGGAGAACGGCTTTCGCGTCACGGTGCTGGAAGCCGCCAAGGTGGGTTTTGGTGCTTCGGGTCGCAACGGTGGGCAGATCGTCAACAGCTACAGCCGCGATATCGACGTGATCGAGCGCAGCGTCGGGCCTCACCAGGCGCAGTTGTTGGGGCAGATGGCCTTTGAAGGCGGCAGGATCATCCGTGAGCGCGTGGCCAAGTATCAGATCCAGTGCGATTTGAAGGACGGTGGCGTGTTCGCCGCCCTCAACAGCAAGCACATGGGCCACCTGGAGTCGCAAAAGCGCCTGTGGGAGCGCTACGGCCATACGCAACTGGAGTTGCTGGACGAGCGCCGCATCCGCGAGGTGGTGGCCTGTGACAACTATGTGGGGGGTTTGCTGGACATGAGCGGTGGCCATATCCACCCGCTCAACCTGGCGCTCGGTGAAGCCGCGGCTGTGGAATCCCTGGGCGGCACGATCTATGAGCAATCGGCAGCGGTGCGCATTGAGCGCGGTGCCAATCCGGTGGTACACACCGCCGAAGGCAGGGTCAGGGCCAAATTCATTATCGTCGCGGGGAACGCTTACCTGGGCAATCTGGTGCCGGAGCTAGCGGCCAAGTCGATGCCGTGCGGCACCCAAGTGATCACCACGGCGCCACTGGGCGATGAAGTAGCCAAGACTTTATTGCCACAGGATTACTGTGTCGAGGACTGCAACTACCTGCTCGACTACTACCGCCTCACCAGCGACAAGCGCCTGATCTTCGGCGGCGGCGTGGTCTATGGCGCGCGGGACCCGGCGAATATCGAAGCGATCATCCGACCGAAAATGCTCAAGGCCTTTCCGCAACTGAAGAACGTGAAGATCGACTACGCCTGGACCGGCAATTTCCTCCTCACCCTGTCGCGTTTGCCGCAGGTCGGCCGCCTGGGTGACAACATCTATTACTCCCAGGGCTGTAGCGGTCATGGCGTGACGTACACGCACTTGGCAGGCAAAGTACTGGCGGAGGCCTTGCGAGGTCAGGCTGAGCGTTTTGATGCGTTTGCGGGCTTGCCGCATTACCCGTTCCCGGGTGGGCAAATGTTGCGCACGCCGTTTGCGGCGCTGGGGGCTTGGTACTACGGGTTGCGGGATAAATTCGGGATGTAAACACAGGCAGACTGTGGCGAGGGAGCTTGCTCCCGCTGGGCTGCGAAGCGGCCCCAAAAGCCTGGGAGCGCTACGCACTCCAGCGGGAGCAAGCTCCCTCGCCACATTTACATCAAGCCTTCAAGCAAAGATGCGCTCAGAGCTGGTCGCGAGCAATCCCGCTACGAATCCGTACGATATCCGCCAATACCGCCAACGCAATTTCCGACGGCGTCCTGCTGCCCAGGTTAAGCCCGATAGGCGCGTGTATCCGCGCCAGTTCAGGCTCCCCCAACCCACCGATGCGGCGCAGTCGCTCAAAGCGCTTCTGCGAGGTCTGCAACGACCCCATCACGCCAATGTAGAACGCGTCGGTACGCACCGCTTCCATCATCGCCAGATCGTCGATACGCGGGTCATGCGTCAGCGCAACCACCGCCGTATCACGGTGACAGCCGCCGTCGGCAATAAACACCGACGGCAACTGGCGACGAATCTCCACGCCATTGAGCACCACGCCTTCGAGCACTTCATCACGTGGGTCGCAGAGAATCACTTCAAACCCAAGGCCGACTGCAAACTCGGCACACGCCTGCGCCACGCTGGAGTACCCAGCCAGCAATAAACGCTGAGCCGCACCGACGCGGATGCGCACCCGCTCACTGTCACGCTCGATGCGCACGCCCTGCTCACAATCAGCGACCAGGCTGCGCGCCCCGCTGGCCAGGTCGACTTGGCGAATCAAGCGGCGCTGCCCGAGCAGCGCCGACTCCACTTCACGTAGGTGCGCCTGCACCTCGCAGTCAGGCTCGAACTTCTCAACCAATACATCGAGAATGCCGCCGCAGGGCAGGCTGACCCGCGAGCGCGGATCGTCCCCTGCGCCGTAGCGCACCACGTTGACCGCAGCGAAAAACGCACCTTCGGCGACGCGTTCGAGAAAGTCTTCCTCGACGCAACCACCCGACAACGACCCAATCCACTGCCCAGCGGCGTTCACCGCCAGCAGCGAACCCGGCGCCCGCGGCGCCGAGCCGTAGGTGGCCAGCACCGTACAGAGCCAAATGCGCTGCCCCGCCACCGACCACGCCAGCGCCCGTCGTATCACCTGCAGATCCAGATGCTGCATGTCAGTGCGCCTTGTGCTCGATGGACGGCGCCTCAGCCTGCAGCTTCTGCACATCGCTCACCGCCAGCTCCGCCGATTGCCCGCCCCAGCCTTGGCGCAGGTAATTGATCAGATCGGTGAGTTGTTCCGGGCTGAGTTTTCCCGCGAAGCCCGGCATCGGTTGCATGTGCTCGAACCCGGAGAACTTCTGCTCGCCAATCCCGTCCTCGATCACCCGCACCAGGTTGCGCGGGTCTTCCAGACGCAGCGTGGTGTTGCCGCGCATCGCCACCGCGATGTGCGGCTTGCCTTCACCATCGGCGGCATGGCAACCGGCACAGACGTTCAGGTATTCCTGGCGGCCGCGCTGAGCGCTCGGGCCAAGGTGTTCCACCGGCACTTCGACCAGCGCCTTGGCTGCGGGCGGTTTATCACCGAGCAGGAAGGTCGCCATCGCGGCCAGGTCCGTATCGCTCAGGCCCTGGGTGCTGTTGTGGAACACCGGGAACATCTCGTTGAACATCGTCCCTTGGGCGCTCATGCCGTGCTTGAGGAAGGTGGCCAGGTCCTGCTCATTCCAGCCGCGTGCGGCCAGGTCGGTGGCGAGCAGGCTGGGCGCCAGATAGCCATTGAGGATACCGCCGGTCAGGCGCTTGTCCAGCTCCATCGCACCGGGCAGGCCACGTGGCGTGTGGCATTCGCCGCAGTGGCCGAGCACTTCGACCATGTACTGGCCGCGCTTCCAGGCTTCGCTCTTGCCTTCGGCCGGTTCAAGTTTCAGCGCTTTGCCGTACAGCACGTTCCAGCCCATCAGGCCCAGGCGCACGTTGAAGGGAAAGCTCAGGCTCGTCACCGGCGCTGCGCGCTCGATCGGCTCGATGGTTTTGAGGTACGCATAAATGGCGTCCGAGTCTTCGCGTGGCATCAGGTGGTAGGAGGTGTAGGGCATCGCCGGGTACAAGTACGCACCGTCGCGACGCTTGCCTTCGGTCAGCGCGGCGAAGAACTCGTCATCGCTGTACAAGCCAATGCCGTGTTCTTTGCTTGGTGTGATATTGGTGCCATAGATGGTGCCAAACGGCGAGACAATCGGCAGGCCGCCGGCAAACGGCGCGCCGCCCGGTGCAGTGTGGCAGGCCATGCAGTCAGCGGCGCGGGCGAGGTATTCGCCGCGCTTGGCTTGATCATCAGCGTGGGCAAACAATACCGGCGCGGCCAGGCCGACCGCCAAGGCCAGGCGGGTCAGAAAAAGCTTCATGCTTAACCCTCCTTGACCAGGCCGAGATCGGTCAGCACGTTGCGGGTGGCGTTGTAATAGCGCACGTACCCGGTACAACGGCAGACGTGATGACCGAGGCTGTCCTCGATGATTTGTTCCAGCTTGCTGTACACGGTCGGCTGGCGTTGCAGTTTCTCCACCAACACGGTCGCCGCGTTGACGAAGCCCGGCGCGCAATAGCTGCACTGAAAGGCGAACTCATCCACGAAGCGCTGCTGGATCGGGTTGAGCTCAGTGACCTGGCCCGACTCATCGCGCTTGGCGTGGCCTTCGATAGTGCGCACTTGCTTGCCTTCGAAGTAATGCGCGCCGGTGATGCAGGTGCGCACTTCTTCGCTGGTGCCGTCCGGGTTGTCGACGATCACCACACAGGCGTGGCAAATGCCTTGGCCGCAGCCCAGCCGCGAGCCCGTGAGGTTTTTGTATTCGTGCAGGTAGTCGATCATCGGCAGGTCATCAGGGATGTCCACCGGGCCGACGGGTTGACCATTGAGGGTCAGTTGAAGCGGGCGGTTAGCCATTGAGGGCCTCCTTGATGCGTGCAGCCGTGATTGGCAGGTCGCGAACACGTTTACCGATGGCGTGTGCCACCGCATTACCGATGGCCCCGACAATCGGGATCATCACCACTTCAGCGATACCTTTGGACGGGTCGCTTGGCGACAGCGCCGGCAGAATCTCCGAGGTCTGTTTCCACACGGCAACGTGACGCGCCATCGGCAGACGGTAGCGGTTGAAGTTCCAGTCGCCCTCCCCCGGCCCGCCTTCGTACAACGGCATTTCCTCCATCAAGGCGTGACCGATGCCCATGGCCACTCCACCTTCGAGCTGGCCCTTGACCAACTCTTCAACCAGCACACGCCCGCACTCGACCCACGAATGGTGATTGAGCACTTCGACCTGCGCTGAACCCTTGTTGACCTTCAACTCGACCAACGTGGCGACGGGGCTGTAGTACGTCACCGCAGCGTTATTCAACTGGGTGGCGGGATAGCTGACGTTCTGGCGATCGAGCAGGTGGAAACCGGCAGTGCTCATCAGCGCGTGCTTGGCTTTCGGTGCGCCATCGCCGTATTTCACCGCCAGACCGTCGAGCGGCAGGCGCTCGCGCACGCCGTCGATGCTGTACTCAGCCTCGGCCCAGCTCCAGCGGTTGAACCCGTGGACCGTGGCAGCGGTGACCAGGCCGCGCTCATGAGCGCGCCTGGCCAGTTCTTCAAAGCTCAATGGCTGCATGCCGTTGGCGGTGAGCTTGCCGTCCACCCAATGTGCGTCTTCGCGGCGTACCACATAGGGGTTGGCCTGGCCGCCGAACGGGCCCTGGCGCCAGATCTCTAGCGCCGCTGGCCACAGGCCGTGGTTGAACAGCACACGCGCCGCTTCGCGGGTGGCGTGGCTGAAGTAGTACGCCGAGTTGGTCGCGGACGACGCCGAAGCGAGCTTGCCCACCCAACGCGGGTTACGCAGCAGGTTGTCCTGCTCGGCCTGGCTCATGGTGTAAGGGTTGCCGCCGGTGACCAGCTGCATTTCCTGCCACTCTGTTTCGCCGGTTTTTACTTCATGAGCCGGGCTGCCGAGGAAGTCGGCAACCACCAGCGACTGCGAAGTGGACATGCCGGTGCCGATTTCGATCCCGATGTGGCGCAGGCTGATGCGGCCGTCAGCGCTGAATTCAACACTGGCCATCGGCGCTTCGGAACCGGTGCCGAAGTCTTTCTGGCAGATGGCAAAACCGACGCCATACCAGTTATCCGGGTCTGCGGCTTCGCGCTGTTGCTTGATCGCGTCGCGGTTTTTCCACACGTCGTGCACAGCGGCCTTGTCGAGAATTTCGTGCAGCCGCAACGCACCGGCAGGGATCGCGCCCTGGGTGTTCTTCATGCCCGAACGCAGTGCGTTCTTGCGCCGCAGCTCAATGGCATCCACACCGAGACGACCGGCGATTTCGTCGACCATCATTTCGGTCGCCGCCATGCTTTGCAGGGTGCCGTAGCCCCGCATCGAACCGGCTTCAACGCCACGGGAATGGTACGCGGTGACTTGCAGGTCGTTCTGCGGCATGTAGTAGATCGACTGCGCCGCCGTGGCGCCGACCGCAGCCACCGATGGGCTGTAGTTGATCCGGCCACCGCCGTCGACGCTCATGTCGGCGAGGAAGATTTTGAAGCTGTGGTCGTTCTTGTCGACCGCCAACTGATAGCGGATATCGAATGGGTGACGCTTGATGCCGCTCTGGAATTGCTCGTAACGGTCGTTGGCCAGGCGCACCGGCACACCAGCGCCATACAACGCAGCGAGGGCGGCGTAGTAGACGAAAATGTTGTGGTCTTTGGAACCGTAACCAACGGTGTAACCCGGGTGCATGTTCAGATGAGCCAGGCCGAAGCGCGACGGCGAGATCATCTTGGCGGTCTCGGTCGCAACTTCCAATGGGCACTGGGTGGCCACCACAAAGTGCAGGGTTTTGGTCGCTGGATCGTACCAACCGTTGCCGTTGTCCGGCTCCATGGCGGCCGGTTCGATCGATGGGGTTTTGTAGCGCTCGTCAAACACTAGCCAGTTGTCCGGTGGCGTGTTGATCTGGCTCTTCATGCGCTCGGCGTAGAACAGCCCGCGCTCGGTCAGGTTGCCGTGCAGGTTCGGCTGGGAATTCCACACTGGGCGACGGTTTTTCAGCATCGGGAACAGGATCGAATCCTTGAGGCTGGCGAATTCGTCTTCATCGGCCGAGGTCGGGCCACCCACGCGCACGTAGCGGAAGCTACCGTAGGGGTCACCTTCGTAATACGGCACTTTGGCGCCGTAACGAATCGCCTTGTCATTGAACTTGAGTTTGTTCTTGGCCTGACGGAAACGCTCGAAGTCGTTCCAGATCAGGATCGCCACCGGGTGACCGATGAACATCGGCACTTTGCCCTCGGGTAGCAACGGGTCCGGCGCATGTTCTTCCGGGAAGACGATACCGTCCTTGTCCAGGTCGGCAGCGGTGACAATGCGGTCCGGCTGCAACTCGGCGCCAAGCCACGACAGGTCGTAGCCCGCGTAGATGTGGTCGGCCTTGATGGTTTTGAGCAACATGGCGTGACCTTGCTGCTGGGGCCAGCCAGGCATGTCCTTGGAACGGATGTCGCGGGCAAACACCTTGCTGCCGCAGACTTTCGACAAGGCATCGTTACGCTGGCGCGCCTTGCCGTTATGGCCAAGCCACTTTTCAGACGGCACGGTCACGCTGTTTTCCATCAAGGCAGCCAGCGCCTGGGTGCTGAGCGGCGTGAGCGTGACACTCACACCCGCCACCAGCCCGCCCTGGAGGAACGAGCGCCGGGTTATTTCACGGTTGGACATGGATCATCCTCTGAGCGGTTATAAATCCGCCCTTATGGTTAAGTACACCAAATCTGGAGACTTGCAGAAACCTTTCTCGACGAATCAAAAGGCCATGATGACAGTGCAAAGTTGACCGAAGGGTTAACTTTAAAGGTTTCTGCGCCTGCGGCAAATAACCACATTGAAATTTTTTGACACAAGAACGCAAAACGGCCGACAGAATCGAAATGTTCTGCCGGCCGTTTGCCGATAATGAGCGCTGTTGGTAGCGAAGAAGATGAGGCTTTTTTTCAAACCCCAGACACAAAAAACCCCGGTCTTTCGACCAGGGTCTTTGCTATCGGATCAAGGTGAGCCAGTGGCTTTCCTTGTGCTTCAAGGCGTTCAGTGGGCCTTGATGCAGATATGGCGCAGCGGACGGGATCATAACTCATCCTCTAAATCATTGAAAGCTTCAGCTTTCTGTAGCTCAGCATACTGCTGATGGACTTAATTATGTACTCATTATTTCAAGTTGGGAATTACGATGCTCAGCGACTCTCTGAATGGCCCGACTAGATTACTTTGGACCAGCTTGACGTTCGCGAGCACCTGATACGTCTTGGTAACGTCAAAACCTCGGAGCCGGAACCCAGTCGCTATGTAGTGGTCAACTGATCCCAGCCAGATGTAGCATTGCCCATTACCGTTGCAGCGGCTCTACGTAAAGCAGTTGACTAAAGCCAGAAATCGGCCAATTGCGGCCGTTCCGTGCTAATTATTGTAGGTCAATGATCATGCGTTCGGTTTCAATCGAATGCCTCGCAATCGTAGCCTGCCGTCTCAGAGTTCAAACTTCCGGCTCTCGCCACCCCTGCAAAGCGTGCCAAGGCGGTCAAGCTGACCAAAGCTGCCATTCGTGACCGACTGCTTTCGAGCTCTGAATAGTTACTCGTTAGGGCATATGTAAGCACTGCGTTTCTCCCCCCCCGCCCCACGAACAAGCAACCGAGCAGCGCCGGCACATCCAAGCACTACAGATACCATTCACACACCACGCACCACATCAATGCGCACCACCGGCTATCGCACGCAATTAGCGCACTTCCCCGTCTTTCTATCCTGTCCTACGCCCCAATTCCCTCGAGCTAACTCCTGGCACGAATCATGCTTTTGTAATATTATTCAAGCTACTTGAATATAAATTTAAGTACTTCAAGGGGAATACCAATGACGCGTTTCACTCTAAAGGCGCTGTCGCTGTCGCTCGTCACGCTGTGCAGTATTTCTCTAGCGCACGCAGACGATTTGCTGCAGCGCATCAAGCAGAAAAACGAGATAGTCGTTGCCACCGAGGCGCGTTTTGCGCCGTTCGAATCGGTCGAGAATGGCAAGATTGTCGGCTATGGCGCAGACCTGATGCATTACGTACTGGATGCTGACTTGCCCGGCGTCAAGGTGCGCCAGCTCGATCTACCGTTTCAAGGGATTTTGCCTGGCCTGGATACCCGCAAATTCGACTTCGTTGTGACATCGGTGACAGTCAATAAGGCGCGTTTCGAGCAATTCGCTTTTACCGCCCCTATTGCCGAGTCCACCGTTGCACTGCTCAAGCGCGCCGACGACACCAATATCAAGGCGTTGACTGACTTGAACGGCCGGGTGATTGGCTCTCAAGTAGGTTCCGGGCAGTTGGCAGTGCTACAAGCACTGGATACCAAGCTCAAAGCTCAGGGCCAACCGGGCCTCAAGCAGATCAAAGAGTATGTGAGCTTCGATGAGGCTTATGCGGATTTGGCCAATGGTCGTCTCGATGGCGTGGCACAGTCGCTTTCCAACTTAGGCCCGTTGATGAAAGCCCGTCCGGGGCTTTTCACAACGCTGCCGGAGATGGCGGGTCCAGTGACGTATTTCGGCTGGGTCGGTCGCAAGGATGCTGACAGCGCAAGCCTGGTGAAGCTATTTAGCGAGGGCATTGCCCGCGCAGCGAAAGATGGCACCTTAAAGACGCTGCAGGATAAGTGGTTCGGTTTCACCATGGACTTGCCTGCCGATGCCATGCCAGTACCGAGCATCTGAGCCGCTGATGATGAATGATTTCAGCAGCCGTCTCGCGCTCTATTGGCCTGCCTTGATCGACGGTGCAATAACCACATTGTGGTTGTGCGCCATCGGCATGCTGCTGGGTTTCATTCTCGGCGTAGTAATTCATCTAATTGCCAATGGTCGCAGCCGTGCCGGCAGAGCATTCACCAGGGTGTATGTCAGTTTCTTTCGCGGTACGCCAATGCTGGCGCAGCTGCTGCTTCTGTTTTATCTCCCATCGGCCCTGGGTCTGGATGTGCCACCAATGGTGGCTGCTGCTACGGCACTTGCACTGAATACGGCGGCTTATCAGTCGCAGATATTGAGCAGCGGTTTCGCCGCAATCCCCAAGGGACAGATGGAAGCGGCGGCCGTGTTTGCCATCGGCAAATACAAAACGCTGTTTCATATCCAACTGCCACAGGTGTTGCGCCTCACCTCACCCGCGCTGATCTCCGAGTTGATCGATGTGATCAAGGTTTCAGCGGTGGTTTCGGTCATCTCCATCACTGATTTGATGCGCGTCAGCCAGCAACTGGTTTCACAGACTTACCGCCCGCTTGAGGTGTATCTGGTGGCGGGCTTGTTTTATCTCGCGCTGACAAGCCTGTTGAGCGTGCTCGGCAGCCTGCTGGAACGTCGCTGGAAGGAGCTCAAGTGATGCAAGAATTATTGAGTTATCTGCCAGATTTTGCCAATGCACTGCTGGTCACGCTAGGTATTAGCCTTACTGCCGCTGCGATGGGCTTACTGCTGGGATTTGGGCTCAACGCCTTGCGCATGGCGGTCCCAGGATTTCTAGCGATCTATCGCGTTTACGTGTGGCTGATCCGCGGGACACCTTTTCTCGCCCAACTCGCGATTATTTATTTCGGGCTGCCCGTCATCGGTCTGCGGCTGGAAGCCGTTGAGGCAAGCATCCTGTCGCTGGCCATATACAGTGCTGCTTACTTTGCCGAACTGTTCCGTTCTGCCTGGGCAAGCGTGCCCAACGGTCAAGTGGAAGCGGCGCGGGTGCATGGTATTTCACGCAGCCGTGTGTTCTGGCACATACAAGCGCCGCAAGCGCTGGCATTCGCCCTCCCGCTACTGGGCAATCAGGTGATCCTGACCATCAAGGAAAGCGCCGTCACTTCGATTATTACTGTGCCAGAACTGACCATGACAGCCGGACGCATCGTATCCACCACCTTTTCCTACGTATTGCCGTACGCCCTGCTGGTGTTGAGCTACTGGCTGCTGACCTCAACGGTCGCCGCTGTCGCCAGCGCACTGGGGCGGCGCATGACACGCCATCTACGAGGCTGAACAGATGACTACCCTACCGCTTCTTAACTTGCGTGGTGTTGGTAAATCCTATGGCTCGAACCGCGTGCTCAGTGGGTTTGACCTGCGCGTGCAGGCCGGAGAAATCGTATCGCTGATCGGACCTTCAGGCTCCGGAAAAACCACCGCCCTGCGCTGCATGAACTTCCTTGAACGCTATGACGAAGGTGAGATCTGGATCGATGGTCAACTGCTGGGCTACAGCGGCTCGGGCAGGCGTGAAACCGACCGCGACAGCAAAGCCAAGATCGATGAGGTGCGCAACCCACTGTCCATGGTGTTCCAGCAATTCAATTTGTGGCCCCACATGACCGTGCGCGAGAACGTCATGGCGCCCCTGGTACTCGGCAAGAAAATCGCCAAGGAGCAGGCCCGCAGCCTGGCTGATCAGGCATTGGCACGGGTCGGCTTGAGCGCCAAGGCGGATGCGTACCCGGCTCGCCTCTCCGGCGGACAACAGCAACGCGTCGGCATTGCCCGGGCCCTGGCAGTAAAACCGCGGCTGATGCTACTCGACGAACCGACCTCGGCGCTGGACCCGGAACTCGTCGAGGAAGTGCTGCAAGTCATTCGCAGCCTTGCGAACGATGGCATGACCATGGTGATGGTGACCCATGAAATGAGTTTCGCCGCACAGATTTCCAGTCAGGTGGTGTTTATGGAAGCAGGAAAAATAATTGAAACCGGTACTCCGCAGGCACTGTTCCAGGCACCAAAGACGGAACGCTTACAGCAGTTTCTCAGCCCCTGGTTTGACCGCAGCCTCACTCCACGCGTGCAGGTGACCCCATGATTGCCGATCAAGTGATGCAAGCCGTTTCATCGGAACGATTGCAGCGTTTGTTGGAGACCCTGGCAACCTTCGGGCCCGGCATCGATGGCGGAATGAACCGGCAGGCGTTGTCCGAAGAAGACCTCCAGGCCCGCGCCTGGCTGATTGACGAAGCCCGAAAACTTGACTGCAAAGTGTGGACCGACGCCGGTGCCAACCTGTTCATCCGCCGCGAAGGCCGTGAGGACTTACCGCCAGTGATGACCGGCAGCCACGTCGACACCCAACCCACAGGCGGCAAGCTTGACGGCTGTTACGGGGTAATGGCCGGGCTTGAATGCCTGTATGCGTTGGCAGAACTCAACGTCAGCACCCGCCGCCCAATCGAAGTGGTGGTCTGGACCAACGAAGAAGGCAGCCGCTTCAGTCCGGGAGCGATGGGCTCCAGCGCCTACGTGGACCCGGCACGGCTGCAGACCTATCGAAACAACCTTGACGTTGCGGGTATCTCGGTCGGAGAGGCACTGGACGCTCACGCCCTGCGCTTTGCCGACCTGCCACTGCGCGAAAAAATCGCCACACACGCCTTTGTCGAGTTGCACATTGAGCAAGGCCCGGTATTGGAGCAAGCCAATGTCCCGCTAGGAGTGGTTTCCGGTATTCAGGGCGTGCGCTGGTATCAAGTGCGCTGCAAAGGTGCTTCGGCACATGCAGGAACCACGCCGACTCACATGCGGCGCGATGCGTTGTTGCTCGCCATGGAATCCCTGGGCCGCATTGACGCACTGGCCGAACAACTCGCCGGTGACGACAAGCGCCTGACATTCGGCCGCTGGAGCGTCTCGCCCAATGCAATCAATACGATTGCCGGCGAAGCAACCTTCAGCATCGACTTCCGCCACGCCGATCCAGCGGTTCTCGACTCCTTCGATAACGCCCTGAGTGCCTGCCTGCCTGCCGACGCCGAACTGACCAGCCTGTTCAGCCACAGCCCGACCGCGTTCGATCATCAGGTCATCAATGTGTTGGAGAACGCCTGCGACGCCACAGGACTGGCCTGGCAATCGATACGTTCTGGCGCTTTCCACGACGCCATGTATTTGGCCGGGCACTGTCCTACAGCAATGCTTTTTGTACCCAGCCGGGACGGCATAAGCCACAACCCGAAGGAATTCACAGATCCCGCGCAATTGAAAGCAGGCGCCCAGGCATTGGCCTGGAGCTTGGTTGCACTTGCAGAACAACCCTGAACCCATAGGAACTCATATGACCAACATCACACATAGCCATGACTATCCAGCCTGCTGCCAGCCCGACAACGGCTCCTCGCTGGGCATCAACGCCACGTTGAAAGAACCGATCTCGGCCGATGGCACTCCAGTCCTGGGCGAAAGCTACACAGTGCCTGCCCGTTGTGGCCGCGCCGTCCGCCTGAAAGCTGGCCAGGTCATCAAAATCGTCAACACTCACGGCACCCAGGTATGTGACACCTGGTTGTTCAACAGCGAAGACATGAGCGAATTCCTGTCGATGGAACATGCTCGCGCGCATTGCAACAGCATCATTCCCAAAGCTGGCGACACGCTGTTCAGTAACCGTCGCCGCACGATCGGCACCCTGCTGACCGACACCTCACCGGGCATTCACGACACCTTGATGGCTGCGTGTGATCTGCACCGCTACACCAACCTGGGAGTAGAGGGTTATCACGACAGCTGCGCGGATAACATGCGTCTGGCCTTGCAGGCTATCGGTCTGCGCTCCCATGAAGTTCCGCAGCCTTTCAATCTGTGGATGAATATTCCGGTCAAGCCTGATTACACTGTTGAATGGTTGCCGCCGGTATCCAAAGCAGGGGACTACGTTGAAATCCGTGCAGACATGGACGTTATCGTGGTGATGTCCGCCTGCCCTCAGGACATCGTGCCTATCAATGACCTTAACCCGGTGGAAGTTACCTTCTCGGTTCACGGCTAATCGTCAATATCCCAGTAGACGACAGGCCTCCGTAACCCTAGGATGCCTGTCGCTCACTTCGTACAAACTTTTCGAGGGATGCATGTCCACACCCAGCAAAACGCCAGTAGCCAAATCCCAGCATTCCGATGGCCTGCCGAGCTTGAGCGTTCGTCTTCGCCATGCGCGCAAGGTGGCAGGCCTGACTCTCAAGCAAGTTGCCCAGGCTGCCAAGTGCTCCGAAAGCCTGATCTCCAAGCTGGAAAACGACGCAGCATCGCCTTCACTGGCCATGCTGCACCGCCTGGCACTCGCGCTCGGCAGCAACGTGTCGGAGCTGACGTCTGAAGACTGGGAGTCTGAAGAGCCCGTGCTGCGCGCCGGCGGTCGACAAGTGAGTCGTTTCGCACAAGGCACCGCGAAAGGCTATATCGATCTGGAACGCATCACTCATCTGCAAAAAGGCGGGCTGCTGCAAGGCGATATCCATATCGTTTCTCCTGGCATGGTCAGCGACATGATCGAGCATGCGGGTGAAGAGATGGGTTATGTGATCGAGGGCAGCCTCGACCTGACTCTCGGCGAGATCACCTACACGCTGAATGCTGGCGATTCCTTTCACTTCCCCAGCAACGTACCCCATGGCTATCGCAATTCGACCAAGAGTGTCGTCCGTATACTTTGGATCAACACGCCCGCAACGTTCTAATAAACTGCTGTCGGTACACGGCAACGTCCGCCTCGTCGACACCGCCGCTGACAGCGGCGCCCAACATCCAACAACATGCACCGCTCTGATCTGAAATGCATCTTCTGCTGTGAAAACCAGGAGCGCAGCCTTGTTGGCAAAGTATTGTCAGCACGCCGCCTCGCAACGCCGTTAGCTCATACAGGTGTTGCATTTGCGGTGCTCTAGGCGATGTCAGCATAGATGGAAATCATCCGACCACAACGCCCTCGACGTGCCTTCAACGTCATAACTGGCAATATTAATCAAGCACCTTGAATATTTATCCTGCCCCGTCCTCTATTAGTGCAACCTCCGTCCCAACGCATCAAACCAGCGCAACTTAGGTTGGCGAAAGACCTTTGATTTGTGGTGCTACATGGCAATAGATCGCGTCTGCGAATTAGGCATGAACATTGCTTTCACGTTATTAAAGTAACTTGAATTTAATGTAAGCCACTATAATCAGGGGAACGTATGACCCAATCCAGAGTCACGACTCCCTTCACCTTGCTCGCTCGCATTGCAGCGATAACTACCATCTGCTTCTCGTGTGTCTACGCGGGGACAGTTGCTGCGGATCCGTTGAAAGTTGCCATTGTGCTAGCCGGCAACATCACTGACCGTTCCTTCAACCAGTCCGGTTATGAGGGTGTAATTCAGGCACGCGACGCACTGAAGATCGAAGTGGCCTACAGCGAAAAGGTCCCGCAACCAGACCAGACTCAAGCCTTGGCAGACTATGCCCGACGCGGCTATGACGTGGTGATTGGTTATGGGGGCGAGTTTCAGGATTCAGTGGACCGGGTTGCCAAACGCAACAGCAAGACCCAGTTCCTGGTTGTAAACGGCACCAAAAGCGGCGGCAATGTCTCGACGCTGGCGTTCGATATGAAGGACATGGGTTATGTCATTGGCTATATCGGCGGCAAAACGTCACTGAGCGGAGTGGGTGGTTTTGTCGGTGCGCAAAAAATCAAAGCGTACTCCGACCTCAACGACGGTTTCGTCGAAGGCTTCAAGGCCGCCCGACCACAGGGCCAGGTCCTGAGTGCATGGACCAACGACTGGGATGACCTGGCCAAAGGCAAAGAAGCGGCCTTGAATCTGATTGGGCAGAAAGCCGATGTGGTGTTCCCGACCATGGATAACGCTGTACTTGGCAGCCTGCAAGCAGTCCGTCAGGAAAACAAACAGAGGTTCGGCATTTACTACGACGCTTTGAGTGACTGGCCGGATAACCTGCTGCAATCAGCCGTGCTGGATATGCGCGGGGCGCTGCTGACGGTGCTCACTCAGGCGCAAAGTTCGTCACTAGGCGGTAAGTCTTATGTTTACGGCTTTGAAACGCCCAAGGCCTTCCGCCTCGGTAGCTATGGCAAAGCAGTATCTGAGCAGACCAAGACCGATGCCGCGGCATTGATCGAGACCATCAAGCAGCGCAATGCCAGCCAGCAGTCGCAGCGGTGGCGGTAAAAACCTGATGAGCTATTTACAACTGGAGGGAATCGGCAAGCGATTCGGGGACTTCACGGCCCTGGAGGACGTCACTCTGGGAGTAAGCAAAGGCAGTATCCATGCGCTGTTAGGTGAAAATGGTGCGGGTAAAACCACACTGATGAACATCCTCTACGGCTTTTACCAACCGGACACGGGCGTGATTCGCCTTGATGGTCGGGAGCTGTCAATCGACTCGCCCCGTCAGGCCCTGTCTGAAGGTATTGGCATGATCCACCAGCATTTCATGCTCGTGGATAATCTGAGCGTTTTGGAGAATGTCATCCTTGGCTTGCCGGGCCGCCTGCGCCTGAAACTCGCTGATCACCGTCGCAAGCTGATCGAACTCAGCGCTCAGGTCGGCCTGGATGTAGCTCCTGACCGCCTGATCTGGCAACTGCCGATAGGCATGCATCAGCGGGTGGAAATCCTCAAGGCGCTGTATCGGGACGTGGAAGTGCTCATTCTGGATGAACCCACCAGCGTTCTGGCCCCTACCGAGATCGACGCATTTCTGCAAATTCTGGAGAACTTGCGCTCAATGGGCAAAACCATGCTGTTCATCACGCACAAGCTCGATGAGGTGTTTCGGGTTTATGATCGGGTGACGGTACTGCGCCGGGGCAATGTCGTCGGACACGCGCAGGTTAGTGAGAGCACGCCACAGGAAATTTCCCGGCTGATGGTCGGCCGCGAACTGGCCCAGCCCGTCGAGCTTCCCAAGGTTGTACAGGGTCCGGTTGTGCTCAAGGTCCGGGCTTTGTCAGCCAATAATGATCGCGGCATTCAGGCGTTGAATGCTGTCAGCTTCGAGATCCGAGCGGGGGAAGTGCTGGGTATCGTCGGCGTTGACGGCAACGGCCAGGCGGAGCTCGCGGATACGATCGCCGGAATGCGCCATGCGCAGTCCGGGGAAGTCTGCATGCGCGGCCAGTCGATGCTTGGCCACGATGTCGCCAGCCGCCGGAAACGGTTCAGGGTCGGCTATGTTCCCGAAGATCGCCACAGTACCGGGCTGGTCCTGGATTTCACGCTGTGGGAAAACGCCATGCTGCGCGATCACCGACGCTCACCGTTTTCGCGTTTCGCCCTGCTCAAATCAAAACGTGCGCGGGAGATTACCCAAGACTGGTGCTCCCGATACGACGTGCGCATGCATTAGGTTGACCAGCAAGTGCGATTCCTCTCCGGAGGCAACCAGCAAAAACTGATTTTTGCCCGGGAAGTCGAATGCGACCCTGACCTGCTGATCGTCATGCAGCCATGCAAAGGCTTGGATGTTGGAGCTATCGAAGCAGTGCAAGGGGTCGTGCGCGAGCAACGGCAAGCGGGCAAAGCGGTGCTTTACATATCGACGGAGCTGGAAGAAGTCATGGCGATTTCTGATCGTATTGGCGTGATGTGCGCTGGTCATCTGACTGGTGTACTGAATCGCGCCGACGCCACGGCGGACCTGATTGGTTCACTGATGACCAGCACGGCTTCACAAGAGGTTTTGTCATGAATGAAGTCTGGCGCTGGCTGCATCGCCTGCGAATGGTCTGGGCGGTGCTTGCAGCCTTCGCCCTGGGTTCGCTGCTCATCCTAGCGGCCGGCAAAAATCCCATGGCGGCTTATCAAGCGTTGTTTAAGGGAGCCTTTTTCGACTATCACGGCCTGGCCAATACCCTGGTCAAAATGTGCCCGATGCTGCTCGCCGGGCTTGCGGTGATCATTCCCATGCGTTGCGGGCTGCTCATTGTCGGTGCCGAGGGGCAGATCTATATCGGTGGCCTGGCAGCGGCAGCCGTCGCGCTGTATCTGCCACAGATGCCTGCGATGCTGCATGTGCTGCTGTGCCTGCTGTGCCTGCTGGCAGGCATGCTGGGCGGTGGCCTGTGGGGTGCGATTCCGGGGTATCTAAGGGCAAAACGCGGCATCAATGAAGTCATCGTGACGCTGCTGATGAACTACGTTGCGATCAATATCGTCAGCTATTTCGCAGGCGGTCCAATGATGCAGGAAGGCGCGCCCTACCCTTACTCAGCAGAAATCAGCGAAGACTTATGGCTGCCCCTTTTGCTGTCGGACACCGACACCCACATTGGCGTGCTGTTCGCAGCGCTGTTAAGCCTGCTGACCTTTGTCGTCTTCAAATACACCACGATCGGCTTTTCCATGACGGCGGTAGGCAAAAGCCCGCAAGCCGCGCGCTACGCTGGCATGTCCGTGAACCGCAACCTGATCGGCAGCATGATCGCAGATGGAGCCATCGCTGGCTTGGCGGGAGCGATAGAAGTACTCGGGGTCAAATACCGGTTGTATCACCTGTTCAGCCCCGGCTATGGCTACGACGGCATCGTGGTTGCCTTCATGACCAGCCTGAATCCTTTGCTGGCGACATTTTCGGCGTTTTTCCTTGCAGGCCTGAGCACTGGTGCGCAGTACATGCAACGCGCCATCGGCCTGGATGTGACAGCGATTGAAGCATTGCGCGGGCTGATCGTGATCTTTGTCGCCGCCGGGTTGATCTGGAAACTGAACCTGCAAAAGCGTAACAACCCGTTGGCGAAAGCGGCCAGCATCCCGAGCCAGAAAAACACAGCGGAGGGTTTGACCGATGGACGCTAGTTATCTGGATATTCTTGCCACCGGGCTGCGCCTCGCCGTCCCGTTGATTTTCGCGGCATTGGGTGGCATCTGGTGTGAACGTGCCGGGGTGTTCAATCTGGCACTGGAAGGCAGCATCTTGGGCGGCGCGTTTGGTGCGGCTGTCGCTGCTTTTTTCATGCACAGCGTGTGGGGAGGTTTGCTGGGTGGAGTACTTGCGGCGGGTTTGATCGGACTGCTTCTGGCAACCATGACCGTGCGCCTGGCAATCAATCAAATGGTCGCGGGTATCGCCATTAATATGCTAGTCATTGGCATTACCTCATTCTTTGCACGCATGGCGTTCAGCGAACAAGGTGCTTCGGCATTGTTGCCGGGCTTCACGACATTGCCTGTTCCGGGGCTGGCGTCGATCCCGGTGGTCGGCGATATTCTGTTCAAGCAGAATCTTCTGGTCTATCTGCTATACGCCATGGTGCCATTTGCCTGGTGGCTTCTGTTCCGCACTTCATGGGGCCTGAACCTGCGCGCCACCGGTGAGTATCCAAGAGCTGCCGATAGTGCCGGGCTGAACGTGTTCCGGATTCGTTTCTTAAGCATTGTCGGCTCTTGCGTGATCGCCGGACTGGGCGGCTGCTATCTGGTGCTGTCACAAGTGTTCATGTTCACCGAGCACATGAGCGCGGGCAAAGGCTTCATTGCCTTGGCCGCATTGATTCTAGGTAAATGGAATCCAGTGGGCGCACTAGCTGCCTGTCTGTTGTTCGGCCTGGCCGATGCACTGCAACTGCGTTTGCAATTTGGTCATCCGGATGTGCCCTATCAGCTGTTCGTGGTGCTGCCTTACGTCGCATCCATTGCCGCACTGGTGATCTTCGCTGGAAAAATCAGGCCTCCGGCCTCTGTAGGTGAATTCTTCAAGCGCGGTGGCAAATAACACCTAGCCTCGACTTTCAGCTTTTCAACAGGTACCGACATGAGCAAACCTGCAAGCATGATCAAGAGCCCTATTGCGTGGCCGGACGGTGCGCGCTGCGCCGTGGCGATCACCTTCGACATGGACGCCGACAGCTTCCTGCACTTGCATCGTCCCGCAGACAGCCACAAGCGGGTCAGCACCATTTCAACGCTGCAATACGGACCGAAAGTCGGCGTACCGCGTATCCTGCAGTCTTACCGGGACCTGGGTCTGAAACAGACATTCTTCGTCCCGGCCTGGTGCATCGAGCAATATCCGGCTGCGGTCGAGGCGATGGTCAAGGACGGTCATGAGATCGGGCACCATGGCTACATCCATGAGCACGTCAACGAAATCAGCGAAGAGGAAGAGCTGTTCTGGTTGCGTAAATCCATCGACATCATCGAACGCCACACCGGCCAGAAACCCCGAGGTTTCCGCGCCCCGCTGTACAACTTCTCCCCCGCGACCACAGACCTGTTGATTGTCGAAGGCTTCAAGTACGACGCGTCGTTGATGGGCGACGATACCCCATACATCCTGCAAGGCAAAACTGGGCAACTGGTCGAGTTGCCGACCCATTGGGCCATGGATGATTGGCCGCCTTACGTACACATGAGTGACATCGACTACAGCATGCCGATCCGTTCACCCCAGGAGGCTATCTCCGTTTACAAGGCTGAGTTCGATGCCATGTGGGAATACGGCGGGCTTCTGGTTGCAGTCTGGCATCCTTTCGTAAGCGGCCGCCTCGCCCGCTGGCATGAGACGGTGCGCTTCATTGAATACATGCAGGCCAAAGGCGGAGTGTGGTTCGCCACGCTGGAAGAAATCGCCGCGCATGTAAGTCAAGTACATGACCAAGGCTCGACAAATCTGCGGGTGGAGCGTATGCCGCCGTACGATGGTCCCGTCAAGTTCGACAAATATTAGCCAAAACGCTGAATGGCGGTCGCCAACGGGCGACCGCCTCACTACTAGAACCAGTTCCTCTAAATACTAATTTGGATAATTATTGCGTATTCGCCCATGTGAGTTTCGGCGACGGGTCGTTAACTTATCTGCATAGAAATGGCATCGACTCAAATGCCAGATGTTTGAATTCGCAGTAGCGCACGTCAGCACTGGCCCTACTGGGCTCTGCATGGAAGGGGTTATTGCATCGAGCGATTTAACGAGTCGGTACTGCGCAGCACCACCCCAATTACAGTCCGGCTAGGATGCCCTGGCACATAGGTGAAGGGATAGACGCACCATGGCCGAAATAACAAATGGCAAAAGGGCCGTGACGCATAGACACACGGCCCCTTCTTCGTCAGCTGTTTGTTTAACCAAACAGGACCCAGTCACGTTCTCGTAATTACTTCTGGCCCGCAGTCGCCAAGTAATCCAGGCATGTGTCGACAGTTTCTACATCGGCAAATTTTGCGTCGATGTCGAACAGGTTCCAGGCTACTGCGCCCGGGACACGGTCACCGATACATTCTTTAACTGCGATGGTACGAAAACCTTCAGCCAGGCCGTCACATAAAGTCGTGCGAACACATGCAGACGCTGTGACACCGGTGACCAAAATTGTGTCGACGCCAGCGGAACGCAAGTAGCCTGCCAGCGACGTTCCACTGAACGAACTGGCGCGCTTCTTGATCAGCACGAACTCACCCTCAATCGGGGCGATACGCGAGTCGATGGCCCAAAGGTTTTCGTCACTCTGGTTGACCACATCCACTGGAATTTTGTTGTGCCATTGGCCCATATCGGTGTTCGGATCATTGCGATCGGTATTCTGGTAGCACGTTGTCACGTGGACGATCGGAAAGCCCTTGGCGCGAAATTTTTTCATCAGGCGCTGGACGCCCGGAATAATTTCGTCGTCGATCTTATCGCAAGTGAACGGGTTGCCCGGGCGAGTCCAGGCATTGGCCAAATCGACATTGATCAGCGCCGGGTGCTTACCAAAACCGATGCGGCGCTGAAAACCTCGCTCCTTGTAGAGCTTGGTAGATTCTTCGAACGCGCGTTCAAGCATGATCATCAGTTCTTGCGACATAGTGAGTCTCTCCAGTCTAGGTAATGAAGGTTGGCATTAGAAATTGCCTTGACCTGATACTCACGGTAATCCGTGGTATAAATAACATCCAATTCATTATTTGACATTATTGATACCAGTATGAGCATCAATATCCGTTTCGACCTCAAGCAGATGAAAGCCTTTATCGCCGTGGCCGAACACCTTCATTTCAAGCGCGCGGCGGACGTGCTGTTCATTACCCAGCCTGCGTTAAGTCGTTTGATTAGAGCTCTGGAAGAAGAAGTGGAGGCGCAGTTATTCCAGCGCACCACCCGACAGGTTGCGCTGACCGAGGCCGGTCGCCTGTTTCTCCATGAGTGCCAGCAGGTATTTCGCCATATAGAGCGCGGAATCGAGTTGGCGCGTAGCGCAGCGGCGGGTGATATTGGTCACCTCACGGTTGCCTACAACGATTTTGCAATCAACGGCGCCCTGCCCGCGATCCTTGAGCGCTTCAAGGAACTCCATCCGAACGTGACGGTAGAGTTGCTCTACATGCCGTCGCACGAACAGTACAAAGCCATCGATGATTGTCTGATCGACGTAGGATTTCTTTTGGGCCCGGTGTCGATGCCAGGGATCAAATCCCTGCCTGTGTCGCAAGAGAGAATGGTGGCCATTCTTCCCGCCAGACACCCATTGGCTGGCAACACCAGCATCAGGGTCGAACAACTCAAAGACGAGCGCTTCATCTTCGGCGCGGCCAGCGGCTGGAGCCTGTTTCGGGAACAGTCATTTCAGCTCTGCCAACGCTTTGGCTTTACGCCGAACATCATTCAGGAGGCGACCACCAGCATCGGTATCTTCGGGCTGGTGGCCGCTAATATGGGCGTGTCGATCTATTCGGAATGCGCCTACAAGATCCAGCGCGAAGGGGTAGCCATTATTCCCCTGGAAAACGAGCATGCCTGTGTGCAAACCATCGCCGCCTGGAACGACGCATACGAAACGCCCACGGCAGCCAGGTTCAGGGCGTTGTTGCAGGACCTGACCGCCTAGCGGCGTAGCTTAATCCAGGCGATTGATGGGTGTACGGTGAAAGCTGTCATTTTCGCCGTCGTAGCTCCAGTTCATCCCCACGCTGGTGGCGAGCAAAGACTCATTGTCCGGCGTCAGCAGTTCACGTTGCGGATAGCGTTTAGCCACCCAGAACTTCATCAGTACAAAATAGGCCACCAGTCCCACCACAAAGCCGACCACAAAGGCCCAGTCACCCGAGAAGAACGCCAGCACGCTAGCCAGACTCCAGGCCAGCAACCCCGCGGGATTGAACCCACGCCAGTAATAGAACTGTCCTTGCACTTGATAAAGTTCGGGCACATTCAGGTGGCGGCGTCTGAGCAGGTAGTAGTCCGCGATCATGATTCCGCCGATAGCCGACAGAAAGGATCCGTAGGAAAACAGGAATGCAAAGAGGTTGTCGAGGATCGCCCAAGGCATGGACAGCGTGCCGATGATGCCCGCGATGACGACCGCCACTGGATACTTAACGTAGGGCGCGCCAGCGTTGACGAAGGTCAGCGCTGCCGGAATCAGATTGGCCGCTGTATTGGTCGACCATTGCGCCAGAACCACCAGCAACATAAGCACGACCAGACTGATACCCGTGCTCTGCACTTGAATCACATTGATCGGATTCCAGTCTCCTGCCGCGATAAATGATGCCGCACCAATCAGGGCAATCCATGTCTGGGTCAATGGCAGTGCAAGTAACTGAGCAAGCAGTGCGTGCTTGTTGCGTTTGATAAACCGTCGGGAATCCAATGGCGTCTTCAGATAACGGGTGATATTGGGAATATCGATGGCCAGTGTCGACCAGAACGCTACGTTAGCCAGGAACAGCGTCGTCCAGCTCAGTTGTTTGTCGCCGACGAACGTCCAGATATTCACGCCTTTGGTAGTCGCCAGTACGTCCAGCGTCATGTACATCCAGACCGAAATGGCAATGATTGCCGGCGCGGCAATCGAGGACAAAAACTCCACTGCCTTGATCCCCATGGCGGTATTGATGATCTGGACCACAGCAAAAATCACGTACCACAGCGGCCAGTTATCAAAACCGGTCAGGTATTCAATGATGCCATTGAGGGCCAGCGCTCCAAGGTACGTCTGAATACCGAACCAGATTGCCGCAATCACCCCACGAAACAGAGACGGAATGTGCGTGCCATAAATACCGAAAGGCGCGCGCAGGTAAACCGCAAACGAAAGACCATGCTCGGTGCCAATATCGGCCGTCAGGGTCATCAACAAAGCCAGGACAAAATTGGCAAGCAGGATAATCAGCACGACCTGGGTCAACGACATGCCGGAAACGCCGGTGGCGCCCAACTGGAACGTGGCAATCATGAAAGCGATCCCAATCCAGATCCAGGTGAACCCCAGTGTGCCGATCGAACGCTGCTGGCGCTTTATCGGCAAAATCGTCTTCTCCAGCAAATTATGGCGAGACACCGAGACAGGACTTGCCGCTGCTGGGATATCGCTGGCGATATCGGGTGTGTTCAGAGTCATTGACAATACCTCTGGGTAAGTTCGAGGCGCACGGCGACGCTGGCCCTTTTTGAGGAGGCCAGGCCGTGCAGGGGTAAATAAGGGAATTCAACGCTTTATCTGGAGCCCGACAAACCATTGGGTGATCTGTCGGACTTCTCAATGGGACCGATCGAAGGTCAGCCGTTCTGCGCCGTCAGCTGTGCTCGTCGCTTATCAGTGGCGGCTAGATCCAGCTGAACCTGCTCGTCCAGCACCACGCCATAGACTTCATAGGCTTGGTCCAGGCTGCAGAAGTCATCCAGGACATCTTCGCGCACCTGCTCGGCGCTACGCTCCAGCGGATTGCCGTAACCACCGCCGCAAGGCGAGTAGTACGCCATGACATCACCGGCCCGGGAGGCGTAGCCGGAGAACTTCGATGGCATCGAAACGATATCGTCAGGGGTTGCCACATTGTAGATTTCAGTCTTGCCGACCACGCCCTCACAGCCGCCGAAAATACCCCACGGCACGTCGTAATGGCGTTCGCTTTCATGGGTGATGAACCCGTTGGTCAACACCCGTTGCGCTTTCACCACGCCGATCCCACCGCGATATTTTCCGGCGCCGGGCATGACGTCATCGCGTAACTCGTAACGGTCACAAATCATCGGCAGGTGCATGCCGAGGTCTTCAATCGGGTTATTGCGGGTATTGGCCATGAGGTTGTCGATGGCGTCGGGACCATCAGACCGGGGCCGCCCGCCGTAAGCGCCTTCGTTGACCTCCAGGAACACCCAATAGTCGCCGCTGGGTTTGATGCCCGAATAGGCGGCAAAAGAGATCGACGCCGAACTGCCGGCAATGATCCGCTCTGGCAGTACCGGCGCCAGGGCCTTGATGATCAGGTCAATCATGCGGTTGCACTGGGTGAAACGCGCCTCGGCCGCTGCCGGGAAAATCGGGTTGAAAATAGTCCCTAACGGCGCCAGCACGCTGATCGGTCGGAACGAGCCTTCGTTGGACGGTACCGGGCTTTGCGTGGTGTAGGCATCCAGCAGGATCTTGCGAAACGCAGCAAATGCCGCGACCTTGCACGAGCCCTCGAAGGGTACGTTGTACGCAGTCAAGGTTTGCGCCGCGGAACCGGTCAGGTCCACGATTACCGAATCGCCCTGCACCTTCACCGTCACCACCACCGGTAAGCGCTGATCTCTATGGCGACCGTCGTCGTCGAGAAAGCCTTCGGCGCGGTATTCGCCGTCAGGAATTTCCTGAATCTTCTGGCGCATGATGGTTTCCGAGTAGTCAATCAGTTGATTGATCGCATCGAAAGTGAAGTCCTTACCGTAACGCTGCAGCAACTCCTTGAATCGCTTGACCCCCAAATGCGCAGAGGCCACTTGGGCTTCGATGTCGCGGATCAACTGCGTGGACGCGCGGCTGTTGTACTTGAACATCTGCACCAGCGCCTCATTGCGCACACCCTTCTCGTACAGCTTCAGACCTGCCATGAGCATGCCTTCGGCGTACACATCACCCACATCGATGATCAAGCCCGGTGTCGCCGCACCAATGTCAATGTGATGCGCGGTGTTACCGGAGAAGCCGACCAACTCCCCTTCATGAAAGATCGGAATGATAATGGCCAGATCCGGGCTGTGGCTCGAACCGTGGTACGGGTGGTTATGCACCACCACATCGCCCTCATGCCAAGCGCCGCCTTGCAGGGTCGCTTCAATTCCGCGCAGATACGCCGGGATGGAACCGATGTGCATGGGCGTCGATTCGGACTCACAGATGGTCTGATATCGGGTGTCGAACAGACCTGCGCCCATGTCTTGGGACTCGCGAATGATCGATGAGAACGACATGCGGTACAGCACGTGGCCCATTTCTTCGGCGATGGTTTTTAAGGCACCGTTGATGACTTGCAGGGTAATCGGATCTACTTTTTGCTGGCTCATGGCGCGGACCTCAAAGATTACGAACGGGAAATGATCAAGTTGCCATGTGCGCTCACTTTCGCGACCCAGCCTGGCGGCACCAATGAGGTCGAATCGTGTTGCATGAGCATTGCCGGGCCCTCGATGTATTGTCCTGCTTGCAACTTGTTGCGGTCATATCGCGGCGTTGACAAGCTCTGGCCGTCATCGAAAATGGTGGTTCGTTCGTACAGGAAAGCGTCACCGGTATCGCTGTCCTGAGCTTCCGGCAGCGCCGACCAGGCCAGTTTTTGCGACTGTGAATGACCGATGACCCGCAAGCTGACCACTTCGACCGTGGCATCGTCGAAACAATAGCCGTAGTCCTTTTGGTGCTCGCGATGGAACTGCGCCATGACCTCGGCAATGGCCGCACGGTCAACTGCCCCAGCGGGTATCCGCGAGCGCAACTCGAACCCCTGCCCGTCATAGCGGCATTCGGCGATGCGGGTCAGCTGCATATCAGCTGCGCTCACACCATCATTTTCCAGCTGTTTGCGGATGTCCGTCTCCAGCCCCTGCAATGCCTGTTCAATGCGCGCCATGTTCAGCTCGCTGATATCGTTGAGGTTGCACAGCAGCGACCGCAGCGCTTCGTATTGCAGGTCGGTGGTCAACAGCCCGGCCGCGGCAGTGATGCCCGGTGCAGGGGGAATCAACACCGACTTAGCGTTAACCTCATCCGCCAGCGCCGGACCGTGTACGGGGCCTGCGCCGCCAAACGGCATCAGTACGAAATCCCGGGGATCGATCCCTTTGGCGACGGAATTGGAGCGTATCGCCAAGGCCATGTTGTTATTGACGATCTTGAGAATGCCCAGCGCGGCTTGATGGACATCCATGCCCAGTGGTTTGGCAATTTTCTCTTCGATAGCTTTATAGGACAGTTGCGGGTCCACTTGCAGATCGCCGCCAAGCATCTGATCGGGGTCGAGCCGCCCGAGCACAATGTTGGCGTCCGTTACCGTCGGTTCCACACCGCCACGGTTGTAGCACGCAGGGCCAGGGTTGGAGCCAGCCGAGCGCGGGCCGACCTGGAAGCCTCCCGCCGCGTCAATGAACGCCACCGAACCGCCCCCTGCTCCGATAGTGATCAGATCGATCATAGGCACCAGCACCGGATGCCCGGAGACGTAAGAGTCCCGTGGGTTCATGATTTTGATCTGTCCGTCGACCAGCGTCGAAATATCGGCAGAGGTTCCACCGATGTCCACTGTAATGATGTTCCGTTCGCCATCCAGACCCGCGAAGTAATGCCCGCCCATCACACCGCCTGCCGGGCCGGACATCAAAATGTTCACAGGCCGATCGCAGCAGCTTTCCACGGTGGCCACGCCGCCGTTGGACTGCATGATGCGCAGGTCCGCATGAATACCGTTGTCTCGTAGCTGGGTGGATAAATGGGTCAGATAGCTTGAGGTGCGCGGTCCGACGTAGGCATTCATGGCCGTAGTGGAGAAACGCTCATATTCGCGCATGACATCGACCACTTCGCTGGAGCAGCAGACGAACGCTTGCGGCATTACCGCCTGAACAATGGCTTTGGCTCGAAGCTCGTGGCTGCGCTCGAGAAACGAATACATGAAGCCGATGATCACCGCCTCGACGCCGCGAGCCTTGAGCGTCAGCGCGGCGTTACGGACCTCTTCATCGTCCAGCGGCGTCTGAATTTCGCCATGGGGCGGCAGGACGCGCTCGTTGATCGCGATGCGGTTGCGCCGACGGACCAGCGGCGCGCTCTGCCACGGAACTTCGAAATGCAGGGAAAAGTTAAACGGGCGCTTGTGGCGGCCAATGTGCAGGATGTCGCGAAATCCCTTGGTGGTCAGCATCCCAACATTAGCGCCGTTGTGCTCAATGGAAATATTGGTTGCGACAGTGGTGCCGTGGACAATTTGTTTGATTTCGTCGAAGCCGATTTTCGCCTTGGCACATAACTCCATGATCCCGCGCATGACTGCCAGGGACTGGTCCTCGACCGTGGTAGGAACTTTATGGGAAAAAATCTTGCGGCCAATGGAATCCAGCTCGGTGGTTTCCAGAATCAGGTCTGTATTGGTGCCGCCAACATCTACGCCAATGCGTGCCATGTCATGATGCTCCTGCATTATCGCGAATGCCTCAAACCGGGCGTCCGGGGCAAGTTCGCCAGTTAGTTTTTATGTTGCAAGCGTTTCAATGATTGTACGGTCAGGCCAAGGGCTTTAAGCGGGGCTGTGATTCGAGCTCGCGCCCATCCAGTGCGCGCCCGCAAGTTTCCGGCAGGGAAAGACCTCCGGCGAGGGCAAAGATCGCAATCGCGGCGAGATAGAAAGCCGGTGCCATGGAGTTACCGGTCTGCTCGATCAACCAGGTGGCCATGAACGGCGCGGTGCCGCCAAACACGGTGTAAGCCATGTTGTAAGTGATGGCAGAGGCCGTGTAGCGGGTGTGGGTCGGAAAGACTTCGGACAACAGCACCGCTGTGACGACACCGCAAAGCACCGCGCCGACCGCGAGTAGACACGCACCCATCAGGCTCGCAACAAACGTCCCTGAACCGGCCAGCAGAAATGCTGGATATATCGTCACCAGTAGCCATAAAGCGGCGGTCAACATGGTGCGACGCCGGCCAACGTAGTCCGAGTAAGCTCCCGCCAGCGGACAGAGCCCTGCGGCGAATACCAGCGTGAGTACCGAGATCAACAAAGCCGTAGGCCGGGGTAAGCCCCCCTGAAGCTGCAGATAAGTTACAAAGTAGGTTGTGCAGATATAGAAGGACAAGGCCGTCAACGAGATGAATGCACCCAGGCAGCACATCGCGCCGGCCTGGTCGCGCAAGGTTTCTCTGAGCGGCGCATGGACACCGCGTTCGGTGGCTGCGATGGCCTTGAATGCCGGGGTTTCATCCAGCTGCCAGCGCAGATACAAACCCACCAGACCAAGGGGGGCGGCAATCAGAAACGGTAGACGCCAACCGTAGCTGGCCATTTCTTCGGCGCTCAGAAAGGTGTTGAGCAGGTAGGTAACGATGGCGGCGGCAGCAAAGGACGCAAACGTTGAAACCAGTGCGGCACTGCCGTATCGGGCACGTTTGTGGGATGGAGCGTGCTCGATCAAGTAGATACACGCGCCGGCGTATTCACCTCCGGCGGAGAACCCCTGTACACAGCGAATCAGCGTTAACAGCACCGGAGCCATCAAGCCAATGCTTGCATAAGTCGGCAAAAGACCGATCAGGGTAGTTGCACCTGCCATAAGCAGGATGGTCATCGATAACACCCGACGGCGCCCCAGCCGATCCCCCAACATGCCAAAGACCAAACCGCCCAGCGGGCGAAAGGCGAACGCCACGGCGAACACCGCAAAAGTGTTGAGCAGCGCCGTCGTCGTGTCGCCGCTGGGGAAGAAAATTTGCGCAATCGTGGTCGCAAGAAAGCCGTAGATCGCGAAATCAAACCATTCGACAAAGTTGCCGATTGAAGCCGCCCAAACTACTTTTTTCAACTCCACTGGTTGCTGGGGCGTGTGCGAATTAGTTGTCATATCCACCTCACTGTCAGTTGTCGGAACAAGCGATGGGCAGAAGCTAACTAAAAAAAAGAACAGCGGGGCTGTTGGTCTCTGGCGGACCTTGGTTGCCGCCCGCAACGACACGACTCTTACCGACCAAGTCGCTGCGATGTCACTCCAATCGCTTCCTCAGATCACGCTTGGAACGCGCGCTTGCTGAAAATAAGGCTGGCGTTTGCGCCACCAAAACCGAAGCTGTTACTCATCACGCAATCCACCGACTGGTTCAGGCGCGTAGTGCGAATGATTGGCAACGGTTCGACTTCAGGATCAAGTTGCTCAATGTTGTGGGACGCGGCGAGAAACCCGTGTTGCATCATCAACAGCGAATAGATCGCTTCATGAACGCCGGCCGCGCCTAGTGCATGACCGGTCAACGATTTGGTAGAACTGAACGCAGGCAAGTTGCCGTCGAACGCCAGCAAGGCAGCGCGCAACTCGACCAAATCGCCCGCCTGGGTGCTGGTGCCATGGGTGTTGAGGTAATCCACAGTTTCATCACAGGAGCTCAATGCCGCCTGCATGGAACGCAGTGCTCCGTCGCCACTGGGTGACACCATGTCCTGGCCGTCGGAGGCGGTGCCATAACCGATTACCTCTGCGTAGATCTTCGCACCACGCTCAAGGGCGTGCCCCAGTTCTTCAAGAACCAGCACGCCACCCCCACCGCTTATCACGAAGCCATCGCGTGCAACATCGTATGGCCGACTCGCCTGGGTGGGCACACGGTTGTAGCTAGTCGAGAAAGCCCCCATGGCATCGAACATACAGCTCTGGCTGACATGCTCGGCTTCGGCGCCGCCAGCGAATACGACATCCTGTTTACCGAACTGGATCTGCTCAAAGGCGTGACCGATGCAGTGAGCACTGGTCGCGCACGCAGAAGCGATGGAATAGTTGAGGCCCTTGATGGCAAAGAAACTGGCGATACAAGCCGAGACAGTGCTTGTCATGGTGCGCGGCACTCGATAGGGACCGACCTTGCGAATGCCCTGTTCCAGCAACTGGTTGGCCTGGACAATATCTTCGCTGGAGCCGCCGCCGGATCCCATCACGCAGCCCGTTCTGGGATTGGACACCTGCTCTGGCTCAAGCCCGGCGTCCGCAATCGCATCGCGCATCGCCAGATAGGCATAGGCAGCGGCATCGCCCATGAAGCGCCGCTGGCGGCGGTCAATCTGCAGCAAATCCACGTTCAGCAGCCCGCTGACATGGCTACGCAGTCCTGCTTCGGCGTAGGTCGGATTGAAGCCGATCCCCGAGCGCCCTTCACGCAATGCCCGCACAACCTCCACCTGGTCATTGCCCAGGCAGGAGACAATGCCCATCCCGGTCACTACAACGCGCCGTAGGCCTATGGTGTCCCTGGATGATTTTTGAGTATGCAACACGTAACTCCTTTCTCTTTTCGCAACGTGAACAATGCGGCGATGTGGTCGAGTCTAATGGTGATTTTTCATTCTGATAATTCGTATATCAACTTGGTTTATTGCCGAAAAACGCATCAATTAAAATGGGGGCACGGACGTTCCCGGCCGTCGAAGAGACCGAGACAACAATGCAGTCTAGGAAGCTGGCGAGAGGTGACCAGCGCACCGAAGCGATGTCGAATGCACCGGCCTTCCCTGAGCAAGTCAAGCGGTTACCAGGGAAGGCCAGCATGATTCGCTGGCGAAAGTGGCTTAACCTGTGAATCGCTCTACGCGCGCAGGGCTTCGCTGCATCAGAACCTTTCCGTTGCGGATCGACATCAGCACTTGCCCCTGGCTGCGGATCATTTCGTAGTCGTCTGGCGCGGACAGGATCAATACATTGGCCGGTCGGCCGATCTCAAGCCCGTAGCGATCACCCAGGTGCAGCGTCTTGGCGCTGTTATCGGTGATCAGATCCAGAGAACGCTTCAGGTCCTCGTAGCCGAGCATATGGCAGATGTGCAGACCCGCTTCCAGAATGCGCAGAATGTTGCCATTCCCCAGCGGATACCATGGATCGACGATTGAGTCCTGACCGAAGCAGATGTTCATGCCAGCCCGGTCGATCTCCGCAACCCGAGTCAGGCCGCGACGCTTGGGATAACCGTCGAAACGACCTTGCAAATGGATGCTCTCGGTCGGGCAGGAAATAAAATTTATGCGCGAACGCTTGAGCAATCGAAACAGCTTGTAGCAGTACGCATTGTCATAGGAGCCCATCGCCACCGTATGGCTGGCGGTTACCCGCTCACCCATGTCGCGCACCCTCGCCTCCTCGGCCAGCACTTCCAGAAAGCGCGACTGTGGATCGTCGGTCTCATCGCAGTGCACATCTACCAGGCACCCCGTCCGCTCCGCCAGGTCCATCAGAAACTTCACCGAGGATTCGCCCTGCTCACGGGTATTTTCAAAATGCGGAATACCGCCCACTACGTCAGCACCCATGGCCACGGCTTCGGTCATCAAAGCACGGCCATTCTTGAACGATTCGATACCCTCTTGAGGGAACGCAACGATTTGCAGGTCGATGAGGTGCCGGGTTTCCTCACGCACCTCCAGCATGGATTTGAGCGCGGCAAGGCTTGGGTCGGTGATATCGACATGGGTACGCACATGCTGGATACCGTTATCGACCAACATGTCGATGGTCTTGCGCGCACGTACTTTAGTGTCCTCATGGGTCACTAGCGCCTTGCGCTCGGCCCAACGTTCAATTCCTTCGAACAGCGTACCGCTCATATTCCATTTCGGCTCGCCGGCGGTGAGCGCGGCGTCCAGGTGGATGTGTGGCTCGACAAACGGTGCGGTAACCAGATTCTGTCCGGCATCCAGGTCGGTTGCGTCAATGGTTTGAAGCACATCAGTCTGAGGGATAATGGCCGCAATATGCGCCTCATCGAGCTCGATTCGAAAAAGGCCGTTTTTACCGCGCAGTCGCGCGTTTATGATATTCATACTTACTCCTTGCTATTGACGTCGGTCATGCGCCATACCAGCAGCGCGACCGAGGCATTCATGCGAAATAGAGGGTCATCCAGCGACAGCCCGCTGTGTTGTTCGATGCGTTGAATACGTTGGGTGATGGTGTTGCGATGGATCGCCAGCCGGGAGGCGGCCTTGAGGGCATTGCCGTTTTCCTGCAGCAACGCATCCAGGGTCTCAATCAGAGTGAACGGGTGCTTGCGGGTAGGCTCGATCAAGGCGCCGAGGGTCTGCTTCACGAAGTGATCAATCACCGTACGGTCGCTTATGCCCTGCAACAGCCGCAGTACTCCCAGCTCGCTGAAGTCGCAGAGGCCGCTGGCCGGTCGCAGGTTTTCCGCAACGTCTAGCGCTTGACGCGCCTCGCTTAAGGCCTGACGGTATTGGCCACAATCCTCGACCCGGTTTGCCAGCCCCATGAAAACCGTCATGGTTCCAATCAAACTGCTGAGTTCGCGGTGCAGATACAAAAGATCGTCACGCAGCTGTGCACGGTTCGCCAGTAGCACGATGAACAAATCACCTTGTAGGATTACCGGCAATGCTTCAGGTAAACGGCGGTTCCAGGCTTCCAGGTAGTCTTGCAGTGCCTGTTGCGTCTGCTGCAACAATTGCTCAGCCTGGGCCGGGGGATGGTTTTCGAACAGACCTCTGACCGACGACAGCCGCAAGGCCACGAGATGACGTGGCCCTTCAAGAGGAAGCTGCACGTGCTCGGCACGCTGGCGCGCGATAGCCAGGCTCGGGTAGTCGCCGGTCAGCAGTTGGCTGAGGATGTCATGACGTGAACGCCGCGCCTGAGCGGTCTGCACCAGCGCCGTGCCGATCGTGTGGCTGACGAAGACCATCTTTAGAAGATAGGGCTGCTCAATCAGAGGCAGGCCAAGTACCTCGGCCCGCTCGATAACCGCTGGGGGGATGCTTTGAATGAACGTTCCCCCGGTGAGAACCACCAGACCAGCAATCCCCATATCCACACCGTCTTCGACTACTCTCAGGAGATTAGCCTCGTTCCTGGTGTGATTGACACCAGTAATAAACACCAGCTCGCCCCCCATCACCCACTCGGCGATCCCTTCGTTCTCAGCCACATAGGGCCAGCGGACACTGCGATGCAGCTGACCCGCACCAGCACGCACGCTCAGCTCCTCGAGGCCGGTCAGTTTGAGGACTTCCTCAACGATCAAACTCACTACTCCCCCTGTGCGGCGCTCACCGCGACACGACGACCGCTGAACTGCAGCAATCCTATATAACAGACGGCTGATACAGCGATACCCACCAGCGGAGCGACCCAGGGCGAGCAGTATGCGACCAGGGCCCCCACGGCGTAGGCGCCCAGGCCCATGAGGTTGTAGCGAGGCAAGCTGGCATTCGCTAACAGCGGGTATTTACCACGGTGGCGATACCAGAAATCAGCCATGATTACACCGCCCACAGGAGGAATGATCGAGCCCAGCAGCACCAGAAACGGGATCAGCATTTCGTACATACCGCCGATGGCCAACAGCACACCGACACCCGCGGCAGCAACCGTCATGGTGCGTCGTCGCTCGCTGCGCAGCAGATGGCAAGACGCAGCGGCGACGTTGTAGATGGTCGGACCTTGAATGGTCCAGAGGTTGAGGCAGAGCATGATGACTGCTGCGAAGGACAAGCCTTGAAGGATCATTACCTCAACGATATCGGCCTGCTGATAGACGATTGCACACCAAGCTCCGGCGACCACCATCAAGCCGTTACCTATCAGAAAGCTCACGACACTGGCGATGATTGCCACGCGACCGGTACGCGACAACCGGGTCCAGTTGGTCGCCTGAGTAGCACCGCTGGCGAAGGTGCCAAACACCATCGTCACCGCCGCCGAAAAGGTCATGGTCTCATGGGGAATGACAGCCGCCAGCCCCTTAAAGCCTCCAATATCGCGGGTGGCGATGTACATGGAAACGATCAGCAAAATAAACATCAGCGGTACAGAAACACGCGACAGGACATCCAGGCCTTTGTAGCCCACGATAGCCGTGATGCTGAAACCAAAGCCGAACAGGATCATCAACGGAATCGTCAGTCCTTCGGACAAGCCAAGCATTTTTACCAGAACAATAGCCGCCGTCGCGGTGCCCCAGGCGTACCAGCCCAACTCAGCAAAGCCCAGCAGAAAGTCGGACAGCCTGCTACCCGCCTCGCCGAAACAAAACCGTCCCATCAGGACGGTGTTAAGGCCACTACGCGAAGCAATGAAAGCCAGGGCCGCAGCATAGAGTGCCAATAGGCTATTGCCGATGGTTGCAATCCATAACATGTCGGTGAACGAAAATGCCATGCCCAGCTTCCCACCGGCGAACATTGTGCCGGTAAAGAACGTGAAACTGAACAGAACCATGGAAATGGAAAGAAGCCCCTTGCGCGCAGATTGCGGGGCTTCGCTTAACGGAAAATCGCCAGATGCACTCATGTCTTTTTTCTCCAGATCGAAAGCGTTGATGGACAGGCCTGCAAGGGCTGGAGCAAATACTGGGCCTGTTCTCAAACGCTAGAAAATTAAGAATTAAGCGTGCGAAGCGAATACAAGGTAATGTGCATCTATCACATTTTTATAGGCAATTAATTTGGCTGCGTATGCACGACGCCCTTTTATGTAGCGCGAACGCACTGTTTAGGTACGAAGCCCGGCGTAGCAAATACCTTGCTCAGCATATAGCTGAGAATCTTGCAGGGGCCCTCAAGTCCGTCAATATGGCTGTCGACAGTTCACCGACCCAACACTAAGTCTTTTCTCTGACTGAGCTTGTAGCAAGGCAACGATTTAGCTCGTTTGGGCGAACCCGTTTATAGCGATGCATCAAATCGAGATTGATGTCTCTCCGTCTCTTTGGTGATATTGTACCCCCACTACCGATACCCTCAGTTTTCAAACCAGGATCACCCGCTCCATTGAGGCATTGTTCTGACAACCCCTACGACAAGTAACGGCATGGGCATGGGCTAACGCCAGTGACGGAGGTGAGACGGATGTCTGACGTATTGCGAGTCCCTGCACGACCTCAAGGCTTTGTGTGAGGTAGAATTTTAACGGGTTAGGCTAACGGTATGAGCATTGATCAGCCACCCGTGCAGGATGCAAGCAGTACACCCACGCAAACTCATATTTGGGCGAGACCGAAAATCGCTCTTTATATCGTCCGACGCAGGGCCAGGCGAGAATTCCAGCAAAATACCGCCTAAACTGCTTGGTGTTTAAGCACAGCTGGTGGCGTGACCTGGCAGGTTAAAACATACATGCGGTGGACTTTTCCCCTGCATTCACTTGCTCGGATCAGGCTGCTAACCGATCGCCTTCTTTAGCCAGACAGCCCTTGCGTGCAAGCTAGCACTGCACCGTCTTCAGCGGCCGTTGCCGATGCTCCCGGTGCAGGTACCTCGTACTATGGAGTGCTGGTTGTGGCGCCGGCCGCGATTGGTGCGGCCGAGCCAGCGCCGTATGCGCACCACTGGGCCATGGCTGTGGCACCCGGGCGGCTGCGGTGACTCGCCGGACCGTTGCGGTTCACGCCGGGTGTGCCCGAAGGGGCGGAAGAGCGGTCGCGGTAGGAACGGCAGTTACCTGCCGCCCCCCGCACAGATCCGTACGTGCGGAACTACCGCATACGGCTCCTGCCTCGGGTATGTGACGCAAAGCGATCCTCAGGGTAAGGATGTGCATTTCTAGGTCTCGGGATGTAGAGATCGGCAAGGCGTCCGTACCGTGACCATTGAAGCCGATTACGCTGGCTGCGTCGCTTAAGGGCTTGCCGCCAGAGACGGCATACCGCCAAACGAAAACCGCTAAGACGTATCAGGTTCCCCGGTACCGCGTGGTAATTGAAGTAACCGCTCACCACACGTTTGAGCCATTGCCCTTGAACCCGGACAAGGTCATGACGCCGGCGACTCAACTCCTCACGGATAGCAAGAAGCGTCGCACGCATACGCTTTTTGACAGTCAGTCGCAGTACTTGGAAGTCACCGCGTCGGCTGACACTACAACAGTGGGTGAAACCCAGAAAATCAAAAGTCTCCGGTTTTCTCAAACCTCGTTTCCTGCGATTCGTCACAGCAAAACGACCAAACTCGATCAGTCGTGTTTTCAAGGCGTTGAGCGATAGGCCGAACCTGGCCAACCGTTCCTGCAACTGCACCAGAAACTGCTGAGCCTGCACTTTCGTCCTGAACCCCACCACACTGTCATCCGCGTAGCGCACGACAATCACATCGCCACGGGCGTGGCGCTCGCGCCACTGCCTTGCCCATAGATCCAGCACGTAGTGAAGATAGATATTCGCCAGCAGCGGCGATATCACTGCGCCTTGGGGCGTCCCCTTGGTCGCAGCCACCCTACGGCCATCCTCCACAACGCCCGCTTGAAGCCATTTGCAGATAAGCCCGAGCAAGCGCCGGTCTGCAATTCGGTGTCCCAGAAACATCAGCATCCATTCATGGTCGATCTCATCAAAGAACGACGTGATATCCGCATCAAGTATCCAGTTCACCTTTTGGCTTTTCAGCGCGACCGTTAACGCAGCCAGCGCATCGTGCTGACTGCGGCCCGGTCGAAACCCATACGAGAATCCAAGAAAGTCCTCTTCATAGATCGCATTCAGAACGGTAATAACCGCCTGCTGTACAATCTTGTCCTCCAAAGAGTCAATGCCCAACGGGCGCTGCCTGCCATCGGCTTTGGGAATGTACACCCGCCGCGATGGCGTTGCCCGATAGGCTCCACTGTGGAGCCTTGCGTGCAAATCGGTCACCCGCTGGAGAAGACCTTCCTCATATTCTCGCCACGACATGCCGTCCACGCCCACCGCTGCATCGCGGCGCAAGGCATAGAAGCTCTGCGCCAATAACTGCGGTGTGATGTGGTGCAGCAATGCCGTGAACTGCATGCCCTTGTTCCTTCGGGCTGCTTCACGTACACCTTCAAGTCCCATCGACGCGCAACTGATCCGACTCTGTGTCCGGGGCGCGGGGGACGTGTCGGTGTTTCCCTTGGCTACGTCCCTTTCCTCCACTATCTCCGCAGGGCTTGGCCCCTTGTTCGATGGCTTCTCAGGTACTACGGACGTATCCGACTTCTCAGCGACGTAGGCAGCAGGGTTACGGCTTTTGGCCTTTCCTCCTCCGCCCGGTGCTTGCGCACCGGGCACCGCTGAGATCTCCCAGTTTCTGTGCAAAGGACTTCCCGACGTGCACAGGGTCTCCGACCGCGCGGGATCAGAGCATGACTGGCGTATAACGCCATGCTCCGTATTGCCTTCTGCTTCGGTTAACAGCATCGGCATCCCGAATTCCTGATTACGCGGCTCAATGGCTGGCCCATCGGTTTCCCCTGTCAACGCTTCACCCTGCACCTCACGGTGCAACATGCATGACTCGGGGTCTGGTTGATTCGCCATTTCTTACCAGTATCGAACTTTCATCGACTATCCTCTGCCAGCTTTAACTGGCGCTCTAACCGTCCGGCAAAGTCACCTACCCGATCCCAGCAAAGGGCGATGTTCTCCACCTAAAAATACGTGGACACCATCACTCTTATCGTCAGGATTCCCATGCGCCGAAGAACGTCTTAGCCCAAACCCCTTAAAGCCCAGATAGTCCAGGAATGCCTGCAACCCGGCGTGTCGATGGCCAGCGTCGGGGGAAGGTTCCGTGTTTCCAGGTAATGCTAGGGGACGACACCTAGATCAGTGCCCCCCGCAGGAAGCAAGCGACGCATCCAAGCAAGCTCGCCTTTGCACCAAACCACAAATTTTGTCTCGATATAGATTGGCGATGGGCCAGGGTGAGAATGAAGCAGCATTCCGTATACACTGCTCGATATTTGGCCCTACTGGCGGTGGGATTTGCTCGGTAACTGCATACATGCGATGGACATTCCCTTCCGTAGCCATTTGGTCGGATCGACCGGCTTCAAATCGACCCCCAAGGAAAACCTTGAGTGCAAGCAGGTATCGCTTTGTCTATTGATCGGACACTCGGAGTAAGATCCTAAGACTGAAAGCGGGGTTAACCCTCGTAGAAACAAAATGATGTTGCGAACGTCGGCATATTGCCGCAAAGCGCGTCACTTATGCAGTTGAGGAGTGCGAACAATGGCGAAACTCCAGGCGGCGCTCCCCCCCGCGGCGGGACGTTCGGCTAATGAACCACGGCCAGTGAAAACCGTAGGTTTTCTGGTCATACCAAATTTCACCACTATCGGCTTCGCCTCCGCCGTGGAAACATTGCGCATAGCCAATATGGCGGCGCGTCAACCGATGTTCCGCACGGTTATCATCGCAGCGAACATGGACCCGGTCACGGCCAGCAACGGCATGCGCATCCTGCCCGACTACACCATCACCGATGCACCAAAACTAGATATTCTGTTTGTTGTCGGATCAAACCCGATCGTCTCTAATCACAGCAGTCAACCGTTACTCAACTGGCTACGCAAGCTGGCGCATGATCAGGTGCCACTAGGTGGTATTTGCACTGGGAGCCACTTATTGGCGCGCGCTAATTTGCTCAAGGGTTATCGCTGCACGATTCACTGGGAAGATATCGAAGCCCTGAAGGAGCGTTTTCCGGGGATCATTATTTCCAACCAGTTATTCGAGCTCGATCGTGATCGCTACACCTGCTCCGGTGGCGTCGCCTCTATGGACATGACACTACAGTTGATTGCCCGCGAACCCGGTGGTCGGGACATCGCAGCACATGCGGCCGAGTTGCTACTGTGTGATCGGGTACGGGGCGCACAGGAACAGCAACGCGTCCCATTACGACAGAAACTGGGCACGTCCCAACCTAAGCTCAGCCAGATGGTGGCAATCATGGAAGCCAATCTCGATGAGCCATTGAGCCTTGAGGAGCTCGCGCGGTTGAACGAAGTATCGGTGCGGCAATTGGAACGCCTATTTCACAAGCACCTGCAACGCACACCGAGTCAGTATTACCTGGAGCTGCGTCTTTCGCGAGCGCGGCAATTGCTATTGCGCAGCGAGTCGCAAGTGCGCGACATTGCCCTAGCTTGCGGATTTGTCTCCCCAGCGCACTTCTCCAAATGCTACAGCCGTTTCTTCGGCATATCGCCCATAAGTGAACGAAAAAAAGTGGCTGCCGTGCATTGATTGTAGGAGCCGAGCCTGTTCGTCACGGCGACCTCAAGGACGCGATCAGAGCATGCTCGGCCTATACAGGGTAGTGATGGTGCTGGTCAATCCTGCAAGGCTTTATGCGCGGTCTCGCGACTGGCGAGCATGGCAATCAAAGCAACGGCAGCGGCCGCCAGTAGATACCAGGCTGGCGCCATTTTGTTACCGGTCAATTGAATCAGCCAGGTCGCAATAAAGGGCGCAGTGCCGCCGAAAACCGCATTGGCGATATTGAAGCTAAAGGCAAAACCGCTGAAACGCACGCGGGTCGGGAATATCTCGGCGAGGAAGCACGGCAAGGTGCCATCATTCATCGCCAAGATCGCGCCAAAAGCGATCTGGATCATTAGAATGACGACCAGCGGCTGGTTGTTCAGCATGCCAAACAGCGGCCATGTAAGGGCTAGGAACAGCACCGACGCGGTCAGCAACATGGTCTTTCGTCCGAACAGATCAGACAGTTTGCCCATCAGGAAAATCAGCCCGATATAGGTCGCCAACGACACCGTTGACGCCATGAACGAATCACTCTCGCTCATGCCCATCTCGGTGGACAGGTAGGTCGGCATATAACTGAGCAACAGGTAGAACGCCACCGCATTCAGGCATGTCACACCGATCCCGGTAATCACGCTACGCCGGTGCAAGGTCAAAAGTTCGCGAACTGGAGCGTGGGTCGCGCATTCCTTGGCCTCGAGGCGTTTTTCCATCTCCAGAAATTTGGGTGTGTCTTGCAAACTCATGCGAATGTAACGCCCGACTAGACCGAACGGTGCCGCCAACAGAAAGGGCAAACGCCAGCCCCAGCTGTGCAGATCCTCAACGCTCATCCACGAATGCAGACCGGCCACGAACACTGCTCCGAACAACAAGCCGGCAGCAGTGCTCGCAGGCACGATGCTGGTATACAAACCGCGTTTACCCTCGGGGGCATACTCGGCCAGAAAGGCTGATGCACCGGCGTACTCTCCGGAAGCGGAAAAGCCCTGAAACAAGCGGATTAGGAACAACAGAGCCGATGCCCACAGACCAATATGGTTGTAAGTCGGCAGGATACCGATGCAGAAGGTCGAGACTGACATGATCAGAATCGACCATGACAATGCGCTGCGCCGCCCGTATTTGTCTCCGAAGTGCCCCCAGACTAGCCCTCCCAGCGGTCGGACGATAAACGACAGCGCAAACACCGCGAAGGTTGCCAGCAGACCGGTCGCCTTGTCGGTCTGAGGAAAAAACGTCAGTGCAATAACGGTTGCCAGATAGCCGTAGGCTGCGTAGTCGAACCATTCGACGAAGTTGCCCATGAAACTGGCACTGGCCGCGCGCCGCAGTGCCTTGCGCTCGGACACCTGTTCAAGCTGCTGGTCCAGGATCGGCGTCAGACTTGCGCTTCAGGTGCTCATTGCGAACCTCCGGTGGTAGAGGTGCAATTATCGGAATGAAGAGGCAACGCTGTATCGCTACCTGAAGCGGTATGGAAGTTGGTTTGGTTTGAGCCAGTGGCCGGAATCATGACGTAGAACATGACAAATACCCTCTATTGTTTTACTTGGCAGGGTTTAGGGTCAGTAAATGATGCGCGATATTATCGTGCATACGTTGCTTTTTCCGTTTAACTCAGCCGCCGGGACGGTTTTTTCTACACGTTTGCCACTAATAAAAGAGAACGCCGCACAGGTTCACTGTGCGGCGCGTAATCTCACTTCTTGATGATGTTGTGTTCCGGGCCATACGGGAATTTGGTGATGTTCTCCCCACCCTGCTCGTTGACGATCAATATGTCGTGTTCGCGGTAACCGCCCGCACCCGGAAGGCCTTCAGGCAGCATGATCATCGGCTCAATAGAAACCACCATCCCCGGCTCTAATACCGTGTCGATGTCCTCGCGCAGTTCCAGCCCAGCTTCGCGGCCATAGTAATGGCTCAGCGTACCGAAGGAGTGGCCGTAGCCGAAAGTGCGGTATTGCAGAAGATCGTGCTCAAGGAAAATCTCGTTAAGTTGCAGGGCGATATCACAGCAGCGCATGCCCGGCTTGATTAGTTTCAGGCCGGCCTCGTGCACTTTAACGTTCACTTCCCACAAACGCAGATGCTCGTCGGAGCAATGGCCCAGGAACATTGTGCGTTCCAGCGCAGTGTAATAACCAGCGATCATCGGGAAGCAATTGAGGCTCAGGATGTCGCCTTTGTTAACCTTGCGCGAGGTCACCGGGTTATGTGCACCGTCGGTGTTGATGCCAGACTGGAACCAGGTCCAGGTGTCCATCAGTTCCGAGTCCGGGAAGGTGCGGGCAATTTCTCGCACCATTGCCTGGGTAGCATGCAGGGCGACTTCATACTCCGGCACCTGATCACGCAAGGCTTCCACGATTGCTGCGCCACCGATGTCTGCCACGCGGGCACCATGGCGGATGATTGCATGCTCTTCGGCGGATTTGATCATGCGCATACGCATACAAGGTGCGCCGATGTCCACCAATTCGGCCTGCGGGTAACGACTGGCAAGTTTGTCGCGATTGAGCAGGTTCAGATGGTCAAATTCGATGCCAATGCGTCCAGCTTTCGGCAATGCTTGCTGGATCGCGACGAAATAATTGTCGCGCTGCCAGTCGGTGTAAACGATGTTTTCAGTACCCACGGTGCGGCGCCAAGGCTGACCGCCATCGATGTTGGCGCTGATAGTAACGGCACTGTCTTGGGTAACGACCAGCGCGTACGGGCGGCCGAAGGAGCAAAACAGGAAATCGCTGTAGTAGTTTATGTTGTGATAGGACGTGAAAACTGCCGCATCAATATTGTTTTGCGATAGATACGCTCGCAATTTGGCCTGTCGATTGGCGTATTCCTCAACCGAAAACGTCGATTTCACTTTTTCGCCGTTCTTGATCTGGATGGTTTTAGGCATTTGCATGTCATTTATCCTTGTCGTTGATTCAGCGACGTAAGACGCCACTCTGGCTGGCCGCTGAAGATCATTCGAACAGATGCGAAGTAGGATTTTTTGTGCGAATCCGACCTGTAATTGACCAGACCCGCTATTTTCGAAGGGGAACTCAGGGCTAATCAAAAAGCGCTACACACCGCGATGTTTTGGATGACATATGTCCATGGACGATCTCGACCGTCGATATCGAGTCATAAACGCAGCTTAGATGCTGACGATAGGTGACCAGCGCAACGAAGCGAGCGAGTTCGAGTGCATGGGTCTTCTCTGGGTGAGGCGAGCGGTCATAGGGGAAGGAGATGCAACATTTACTGACACAAACGGTTCAACCGGAGAATAACTCCATGCGCGCCGAGCTGCGCTGCATCAGGACTCTGCTTTGTGGAGCGACATCAGACTACAGATTATTACGTAGTCGCCTGGGGCGGACAGGATCAAACATGAGCAGGCCGCCTAACCGCTAGCCTGTAGGGGTCTGCCAAGTGCAGCGTATTTGCGCTGTTATCGGTGATCAGAGCGAAAAAACGCTTGAGTTCCGAGTAGCCCAACACATCTCAGATGTGCAGACCGGCTTCCAGAATGGGCGAGGGATGCAATTCATCAGCGGATATCATGATATAGACGATAACATTCTTGCCGAGGCAGATCTTCATTCTAGCCCGATCAATCTCGGGACAAGGGTGGCCACGATGCTAGAGAGATTACCGAAACAAGCTTGGTGATGGATAATTTCGGTCGAGAAGTAAATAACATTGATATGCGAACGGTTGAGCACTTTCGAATCGGCCACACAAAAAAACCCAGGGTTCTGTCTCTTAATTTACATCGATAAGCCAGCTCACAACGATTATCTGGAATTAAGTTCGGACCTGGGGAATCGTACCACTTGCGCCTGATTTGACTGCCAGATTCTTTTCAACTTCTAACATAATATACCGCCCATACTCTTGTGCTAGAAATTCGCACATGAGCCCTTGAACAGCTTGGCGGCCAATACATGTCAGGCGTCCACGGTCGACACAGAATGGCGCGGTAACAAATTTGATGTCTTTGTAAATACCGAGGTGCTGGGAATACCCTGTTTCAGGTAGGCTGCAACGAAAACCATTTAGCGCGCCACTCATTGCCAACAACCAGCCCGCACCGCCGAAGGCCCCCAGATTAACAGGCTCGGTGATCCAATGGTCCAGCCGCTGCATGACAGCATCGTAATCCGCATCGGAATGTAGATTCTCCGCGGTACACAGGATCAACACATTAAATAACTGCGCATGGTCCAGCCGAGTAGTCTCGGTAGCTATGCCGCTGCTTGCGTTAAGCGTGCCCCCTTCTAAACTGAGAATTTGCCACTCACAAAGCTGAAAGCCTGCTACATGATTAGCGGATCGTAATGGCTGTATAGCATTCGCTAATGAATATAGGTCAAACCCCTCAGAGAGCAAGAATCCAAATTTCACAATATGCAACTCACCGCCAGGGAATTTAGACACTTTTCTGCATCCTCAGTACCATGCTTAAACGCAACACCGCACAAGATAATATTTAGCATCTAATGCTTCTGGAAAGAGATCAAATGATAGTTTGATCACAAAGTAAGACCATATTGATGTAAATGCAATTCAATTTACACTGCCACCATTCTGCCGCTCATTCCATGACGTAAGGAACTGAAGTAAGCGAGGGCTGGTGGGAGCCCCAAATATTTGGCTAGGAGGTCCCTGTTCCTCTACGCGACCATCAGCGAGAAAGACGACTTTATCCGATACCTTTGCCGCAAATCCCATCTCATGCGTCACGATAACTAATGTCATACCTTCACTCGCAACGTCCTTAATGACATTGAGCACCTCTCCTACTAATTCGGGGTCTAAAGCTGAGGTAGGCTCGTCAAACAGCATAATGCTGGGTTCCATCGCCAACGCTCTGGCTATTGCCACCCGTTGCTGTTGACCTCCGGAGAGTTGACTCGGGTAGCTGGAAGCCTTATGAGCGAGACCGACCTTTTCAAGCTGGGCCTCCGCCATTGCATATGCCGCAAGTTTCGGCATTTTTTTTACAAGCCTCAGGGGGGTGGCAACATTATCAAGAACACGCATATGCGGCCATAAATTGAACTGTTGAAAAACCATGCACACCTTGCGAAGCGAACTCTGGATTGTGTTTTCGGGTAATTGGTACAAACCTCCAGTAACAGAGCTTCCGTAACCAATAAGGCGGTTATTTACCAATACCTCACCACCGTCATATTCCTCAAGAAAGTTTATACATCTCAGCAACGTTGATTTACCAGATCCAGAACCTCCGATGATGCTAACAACCTCGCCTTTTGCGACGGTGAGTGAAATGCCTTTGAGCACTTCATGCTGGCCATAGCTTTTTTGCAAATCACGAATTTCTATAGCGTATGAATTGGACATGCATAACCTCAGCGCTGCAGATAGTTTTTAAAATGACGCTCAGCTCTGGAGCCAATGCCAGCTAGTACAATGGCAATAGCCCAATACGTCAACGCCAATATCGTATATGGTTCCAGCATCGAGTAGCTCTGAACAGCAATTGTCATCGCCACATTAGTTAACTCAGCGACTGTTATAATCGACAAAACAGACGACTCTTTTAGTAGAATTATCGTCTGCCCGACAACTGCTGGTACGCACCGAGCCATCATCTGCGGCCACAGCACAACTCGAAATGCCTGGGTACCTGTCAGTCCCAGATCTCTTGCAGCTTCGAGTTGACCTTTTGGAATTGACTCACGTCCAGCACGAAATATCTCTGCAAAATAGGCTGCACCATACAACCCTAGACCTATCAATCCTACGGTTTCTGCAGTCCAGTCAATACCTATGTATGGTCCCCCATAGAAAACCAAAAATAATTGTAGAAGAAGCGGCGTACCCCGAAAAACATTTAAATACAGCTGATATAAAAAGGCAGCTGGTTTGTTATTAGGCTTGTAAAAACTCTGTAACGCCAGGCCTAAAACCATCCCCAGCGCAATTCCCCCAATACTCATTTTCAGCGTAACGCAAATCCCGGCTAGGATTGAGCCACCGTACTCGTCAAACAGACCAATGCCAATCAAAGGCACCTCCTATGCAATTTTTAGCCTAGCTTCCAGCCAGTTACCCACCCGTCCAGTCGCCATTGTTAGGGCCAAGTAAAGCAGTCCAGTCACGATAAAGAATTCGATGGGGCGGTAGGTAGTTGAGGCAAGGGTTTGAGCTGTCCTCATAAGCTCATGTACAGCGACAGCAGAAATCAATGAGGAATTTTTAATGATATCGATAGTTTCGTTTACAAGAGCAGGCAACATGGCCTTCAACACCTGGGGTGTTTTAATATAAATCAATGCTTGCCAGCGCGACAGACCAAGATCTCTGGCCGCCTCAGTTTGACCGTATGGCAGAAGCTGGAAACCGGAGCGCAATATTTCACCCTGGAAGGCTCCACTATTCAAAGTTAACGCGACAATCGCGGCGGCCAGTGGAGGTAAACTTATCCCAATAGAAGGCAGTGCATAAAATACTAGAACAAGCTGTACCAACAAAGGCGTGCCTCGAAAGAAGCTTACATAAGCAGCGCAGAACATCCGGAGCCACCTATGCTCACCCATCAGACCAAGGCAAACAGCCCAGCCCACCACCAGCCCTAACGCAATAGCGGTCAAAGATACCCATAGTGTGGTAAACAGGCCTGCCAAAAGCTGTGGCAAATAGTGGGCTGTAGCTGTTAAATCAAACATACCTAATTTTCCCGACTAGCATTACTGCATTCAGTTTATCGGTGCTGGAACAGCATCAGTAGGTAGAGGCATTTCGAAGCCGAACCATTTGCGCTGGAGCTTGGCTAACTCACCACTTGCGTTCAGCTTTGCAATACCGTCACTGAAGAATTTAACAAGAGAGGCGCTGTCAGCATCTTTACGACCGGCCCACGCATAGTATGTCGGCGGTCCGAAGGGAGGCTGTACAATTTCAAATACATCTCCACGTTCCTTGATTAAAGGCGCGAGATTGGGTAGGGATTGAACGACTGCATCGACGCGACGGGAGGCCAAAGCCGCATAAGCCTCATTATAGTCCATAAATGCCTTGATTTCTTTCACGCCCGAGTTCTTCGTAGGCTGCAGTACAGTCCGCTCATACTCCTTGAGCACGTCGATTTGTGGGGCTCCAGCTTGACTTCCTACTACCATGCCAATCAAATCTTCGGCACTATTGATCCGAGCGTCTCCTTTACGCTTCAATACTGCCACACTAGCAGTGGAAAAAGGCAAGGTAAAAGCAAAACTTTCTGCTCGCGCCTTAGTTATAGTAAGTGACGTGGCAACGAAGTCGAATCTTTTGCTGGATAATCCAGGAAGTATGCCCTGAAATGGCACATCTAATTGTTTAAGTTTGACCCCGGGCAAATCAAGCATAATCGCGTCGAGCAAGTCTTTCCCGTACCCGACAATTTTACCGTCCTCGATCATCTCAAAAGGCGCATAACGTGCTTCGGTTGCGACGACAATCTCGCCACGCCCCTTGATGTCAGAAAGTAAATCAGCCTTAGCCTCAGCAGCTGCAAAGGACGCTAAAGTGCCAACTAACAATGGAGTCAGCAGCGAGTACAGTGGTCTCATGACGCGATCCTTTCGATGAGTTACGAGTAGAAGTGGGCGAATCGGTTGGCGCTCACACAGCATGTCCACAACCGAAATCATGAACAAACGGCTATTTTTAACGTCGACTCATTAGGTTTACTAATGTCGGCATGACTCATGCTTGTACTGGTAAAATCCCAACTGCTGGAGCCTCGTCATGTCTCGTGCCCTACCTTCTCTTGAGGGATTGCGCTACTTCGATGCTGCTGCACGGCACTTGAGCTTCACTCGCGCATCAAAAGACCTGTTCCTTACACAAAGCGCTGTAAGCCAGAAGATTCAAGCGCTTGAGCAGGAACTGGGCTATGAGCTTTTTTATCGCCTGCCTAGGGGCTTGAGGCTTACGCACCGCGGTGAACGCTTGCACATCGGAGTCGACCAAGCGTTGAGGCTTTTAGGAACGACTTTGCACCAAATTGGAGATGAAGAGCTAAGTGGCACGCTAAAAGTGCGCGTGATGCCCTCCTTCGCTAGCAAGTGGTTGCTGCCGCGGATGCCATCCTTCAATCAAGCCTACCCTGGCATACAGTTGGAGGTAGAAGCGGATCTGAGTACCCCTAATTTCAATAGCGACGGCGTCGACTTGGCAATCAGCTGCGCTTGGACTGACAATGCCAAGCTCTCTCAGCTACACCTATTCGATGACCTCGTTTATCCAGTAGCCAGCGCGGATTTGTTGGCACGATTAGAAATCAAAGATTATGGTGATTTGTGTCAGACGATCTTGTTACATGACTCTATGCCTCACGCTGCCTACAGCACCAACTGGGACGCTTTTTTCTCCCGGCACAGCCGCTACGATATCAATACCCGTGGAGGCTGCTCATTTTCGCGGGCAGACCTTGTGTTGCAGGCGACTTGTGATGGCCAGGGGGTCGCGTTAATGCGGCATTCGCTGTGTGCCAAAGAGATAGCAAACGGTACTTTGGTCAGGCCGTTCCCTGAGGTAATGCAAGATGGCCAAGTATGGCTAGTGCACCCTAGCATCCATGAAGACCGCCCTAGGGTTCAGGCGCTGAAGAAGTGGATTAAGAGCGAGGTGGAGCAGCACCTGTCACAGCGGCGCTTGAACCTAGGTAGCTAGATATCTGCCTGAGCCATAAGCTCTGCTAATAGTACGGAATTAAAAATCGTCATTTGTTCCTATTGGGCGTGAAGGAGATGCTACGCGCTGCCTTCACTAGACAGGAACCTCGGCATGAGCATGCCTAATTACATTACACTTCAAAATGGACCTAAAACACGGTCTACTTTCAGTGTGAAGGAAATGTCCCGACGCCTTCAACTATTACGTCAGCATATGACCAACACCAGTTTGGACGCCATTGTATTGAGCTCAATACACAACATAAACTATTTTGGCGACTTCCTCTACTGCGAGTTTGGGCGTAGCTACGCATTAGTAGTAACGCATGATAGCTCCATTCTTATCACGACCAATATTGATGGAGGCCAAGGTTATCGCCGCAGCTGGGGAGATAATCTTGTCTATACAGACTGGAAGCGTGATAACTATTTTGTTGCTCTACGTAAAGCAATCCCATTAAAATCTCGCCGTATAGGCGTAGAGTTCGATCATCTATCCCTCGATAAATTTCGCAAGGTAGAAGCCGCTCTTGACAATGCGGAACTAATTGGCATCGCGCCTGGCACCAACCGTATTCGCATGTTCAAGTCAACCGAAGAAATCCAGCTGATTCGTATTGGTGCAGCCGTAGCGGACGTAGGAGGTGCGGCTTGTTTAGAGGCGATATCTGAAGGTGTGCCTGAATACGAGGTAGCACTTGCAGGGACGGCTGCAATGACCAGGGAAATTGCTAAGCGCATGCCTTACTGTGAGCTTCGTGACACGTGGACGTGGTTTCAATCCGGCCTGAATACTGATGGCGCCCATAATCCCGTTACCAGTCGTCGAGTTAAATCCGGCGATATACTTTCAGTTAACTGTTTTCCGATGATCGCAGGCTATTTTTCTTCATTAGAACGAACGGCTTTTTTGGGTGAGCCAAATGCCCAGCAGCGTCGCATATGGGAAATCAACTGCAAAGTACACCAACGCGGGCAAGAGATAATTAGACCAGGGGTTCGTTGCTGCGATATTGCGGCAGAGCTAAATGAAATCTATCTACAAGCGGATCTGCTCAATTATCGCACTTTCGGTTACGGTCACTCAAATGGAGTCCTTTGCCACTATTACGGACGGGAGGCTGGGCTCGAATTACGCGAAGATATCGAGACGGTGCTAGAAACGGGCATGGTGGTATCGATGACACCAATGGTAATGCTACCGGAAGGTACGCAAGGTGCTGGCGGATATCGAGAGGGCAGCGTGCTCATTGTAAATGACAGGGGTGCGGAAAATATTACGAAATTAGGCTCTGGGCCTGAGCACAATATAATCAATCTTCCCTAGCTATTAACATCCAGAGCGGTTCAATTGATCAAGAAGTTCCAAACATCAAGAATCTGCATCATTGATTAATGATATCTGCACCTCTGGGTCATGTGGAGGATACCTAATCAGAACCCGAATTTTTGGTTAAGAGACCGAGATTGTGGCTCTGGATCGCGTAAAAAATCGATTGCTACTCGGGTATTGCTTTCTGGTAGCACTCGAAATTAAATGACCTCACCGATTTGGTCGATGGAGGAAACAGCTAGCATGAATCGCTAGTTTGAATATTGATAGTCGGTGAGAGGCCTATCCATTAGGAATGGAGGTCCGTCACGCTATGGCTATTAATGTTTTTAATTCGCATAGCAAAAGCTTCTATCGCCCTATAGATGCAGCATTGCGCTGGTGCAATCTCACTCGCTACGAAGCCCAAATTATGCACGCGGATTGGTCTCGTCCTGAGAACCTTGCAACCCTCTTTCCCCGATGGCCCAATCTTCACATCGCTGTCGAAAGGATTTTAGACGCCATACGCAATGGAGAACTGCCGTACGGCTGCCTCGGCGTTTCTGTTCCTTTGGGAAGCTACGTAGAGCCCTATCAGCTGACCATACGCCATTCAGACTTACGCCGCTGGATGGAAATTCATTATCCCGACCATAAGCCCAGCTTTTTATTCGAGTCCGGTGAGGATACATCTGCAAAGGTCAGTCTCGGAACGTTTCTTTCAGTGAAAGCAGATCGAGACGAGTTATCGAGAGCGTTGAAAGCGCAACAGCAACACATTCAAGAAATCTTGGGAGAACTCCAGTCGATTGGACTTGAAAGAGATGATCTCAAAGCCTTGGCCAAAACGAATGGTCAACTCAGCGAGCGTAGTGAACTGACCTATCACAATATGATCGGGGCATTGGTCAGCCTTCTTTTGGACCATTCGCCCGCCGGAAAACCTCTTTCGGTATTCACGAATCAAGCAGCCATCGTCGACGCCATTGTCGCCCGTCACAAAGATGTGCCCGGCCTCAGCAAGCGGACGCTGGATGAAAAGTTTGCTGTGGCCAATCGTAGCCTCAAGAAAAACAACTGATCCAGTCAATTGCGTTGCAATGGGCTTGATTGCAGTGCAATGACTCAGCCGCGCTAGTGCGATTCAATCCAAGTCACTTCCCACCACGCGCCAACAGGCGCCAGGAGTGACTAGCATGTCCAACCCATCGGTACCCGAACCCGAAGCGCCTCAACCCCAACGCCACATCATGCGACGTGAAGAGGTTGAACTAAAAACCGGCTTCAAACGTGCGCATATTTACAACCTGATGAAGGAAGGCAAGTTCCCGCGGGCGAAGCGTATCGGGCTGCGCGCGGTCGGCTGGGACTCTCTGGAAATCGAACACTGGATTGCAGAACGCCTTTCACAACAGGAGTGAGGGTGATGCACGTGGTCTCGGTGGTTTCCACCAAGGGTGGTGTAGGCAAAACTACAGTAGCGGCGAACCTCGGCGGCCTGTTGGCCGATGCTGGTCTCCGTGTTCTGCTCTTGGATCTGGATAGCCAACCCACCCTCTCCAGTTATTATTCATTGAGCCAGAAAGCGCAGGCAGGTGCGTACGAGCTCATTGCACTCAATCTAACAATACCTGAACGAATAATTTCTAGGACTGCAGTCGTCGGTCTCGACCTGATTTTCTCTAATGACGATCAAGGTCGACTGAGCACCTTGTTGCTACATGCCCCTGACGGACGACTACGCCTACACAATTTGCTCAACGATTTGCATCTCAATTATGACCTGCTTTTGATTGATACTCAGGGAGCCCGCAGTGTGCTGCTGGAAATGGCCATCTTGGCCTCCGATCTCGCCCTCTCTCCCATCACGCCGGAAATGCTCGCTGCCCGCGAAATGCGTCGGGGCACCTTAAAACTACTGAGTGAGCTCGAACCGTTTCGTCATCTAGGCATCGACCCGCCGCCGTTGCGGCTCTTACTGAACCAAGTGAACGTCAATCGGCTGGACACCCGGATGATCATCCGAAGCCTGCGCGAGAATTTCCCAGAGGCTACCAAGATCTCGGTTCTAGACACCGTAATCCCGGATCGGGTGGCGTATCTCAATGCCGCCTCCCTAGGCTTACCGGTCCACCGAATAGACGCTCGCCCGTCGAGTAAACGCCGGCGCTCGCAGTCTGCGCTAGAAATCATGCAGGCGCTGGCCATCGAATTATTCCCTGAATGGCGTGAAGCGATCTCTTCGGTAATGAGGTGTGCGGAGCCTCGATAAAAAAATCGCCCAATCAGCATTTCACCGATTTTTTTTTGATCGACCTTGAAGCCAATAGAGCTTGGTAAGGAGTTTTCTAATGTTGGATCAGTTTCCTATCGTTGTTCAGCCTTCCATTCGACCACGCGACGCGGCTTGCGAGAAGTACTGCACCGTGGCTTTTCGTTTGCAAGGGGGGCGCTCGGCCATGGTGTGTTTCCTCGCAGAACTCTCCCAACATTTCGAAGGTTCAGGGACTGCCGAAATCGTGAAATTCGAGGTCGGTGACCATTTACGTAGCCGACGTTAACCGAGGCGGTTCCAATGAAGAAGCTCAGTCAGGAGGAAATCACCGACAAGCTGCACCAGGACCACTTCACTCAAGGTCCTGGACTGGAGCGACTGTCCGATCCCGTCATCGACACTCCCATGCTGGTCACTCTGGAACAGTTACGTCCCTACGAACACAACCCACGCTTCATTCGTAACCCGGTTTATGACGATATCAAGGCGTCGATCCGTGAACGCGGGCTGGATCAACCGCCACCGATAACCCGCCGACCGGGTGAAGCCTCTTTCATCATCCGCAACGGCGGTAATACGCGCTTAGCCATTCTCGGCGAACTGTGGCAGGAAACTCGCGACGAGCGTTTCTTTCGGATCCACTGCCTGTTCCGACCTTGGAGCAATGAAATCACCGCCCTACTCGGCCATTTGGCGGAAAGCGACCTGCACGGTCAACTCACGTTCATCGAACGGGCGCTGGCAGTAGCCAAACTCAAAACCATGCTTGAGTCCGATGGCGCAGATCTCTCACAACGGGAGCTGGCTCGACGTCTTGCCGCTGGAGGCTATCCGATTTCGCAGTCGCATATCAGCCGTATGATGGACACCCTCGAACACTTATTGCCTGCCATTCCACAAACTCTGTATGCCGGATTGGGTAAGCCTCAGATAGAGCGCCTGATCGGTCTACGTAGTCAGGCTGAGCGAGCCTGGAACCGTTATCCAACCGCTGCCGTTTCATTTGCAGAGTTCTGGCTAGAGACCATGAGCTACTTCGATGGCGATCCTGAATCTTTTGATCTTGAGCAGATCCAGGACGAATTGCTCGAACGCATGAGCCACCTGCTTGGACAGTCCTACCGTATGCTGGCCCTGGAGCTGAGCGATACCCAACGGGTCGTCGCCACGCCTAGGGCTGTCACCACCACGCCTTCAGAAAACAGCCATCGGCCAAGCGGGCATGAAACTGCGGCAGAGTCGCCCTCCTCCGACCCTAACCCCGAATCAACTGATGCCCAGAGCAAGATAGAGCCAATTTCAGAAGAACGACTCACAGCCCCCGAAAAAAATACTTCACCTGCGGTCAGTCATCTATCACGCGTTCAACAGATTCGTGAGCAAATCGATCGCGAGATCTCCACCGAGCCGACGTCTCCAGTCGAAACCTGCCCAATCGACGACATTTGGATCATCACACCACAGCTGGATACACCTGAACAACTGCGTTTAGCCATTGCTGGACTGGCTCGAGAAATGGCGGCCTATGCCGGAGATGCCGAGAGCATCATTGATCAAAAGCGTGGCTTGGGCTTCGCCCTGAACATTGAGCGACTCGATCTTTCAGCGCCTCGCTCGACGGGCGTTCACCTAATGCTCCTGGCCCTGTTACGGGCTCAAGACGAGGTGAACTGGGAGGATCGCAAGCAAATCCCCTCCGCACTGTTCGGGCAGTTGTTGCTGGGGGTCTATCAACTCCCTCTACCAGATAGACCAGTCACGGACGTGGGTCTGGAGCGACTGCCTGACAGTATGCTAATCAAACTGTTTCGCCTGATCCGCTTGGCCCGGCGCCTAATCGACTTAACACTCATCTTTGAAGACAAAAACTCACCGGAGGAGCTGAGATGAACTTGTCCTTCAATATGCTCAATCAAGCCATGCTAACCCAGGTACTGCACGAACTACGCCTGGGCAACCTGCAACGCTGCAAGGCACTTGGACTGAGTGAGGATGACATCTTCATGCTGCAATCCTTACCACCGACCACGTTATCGCGCCTGGCCCATGCCACTGTCCCTTGGCTTGAGGTCAAGATTGACTCGCCGGTGCTGCATCGTTTGATCGAACAAGCTGAACGTGATGAACAGAACGAACGGTTGATCAACCGAGCGCTCAAGCTCGGCGCCAGCAGCACCATCATGTATCAGTGCTTCGGCCTGGCGCATTCGGAAACAGCCATGCGCCGGCGTCTACTCAAAATAGAAACCCGTAAAGGCCGCCCCCAACATTTGAGCGAAGCGCAGGAGCATGCGTTGTGGCAACGTTGGTGCCAAATACGAACAGAGGACGGCACCGAGGATAAACTCGACGCCATGATGATGCTTGCCGAAGAACAGCAGATCAGCTTGACCATCGTTTGGCAGCAAATCGACCAGTACAGCAACAAAACATGAATGCTGTTCCTTCCGGACGCTGGCAACGTGTCCTGCAGCAATGCACAAAGCAGCTGCATGAGCGCTGGCCTGCACGCCCAACCACTGAGCAGCCCTCCAACCAGGCTCTACAGGCTGGCTTTCTGTTTAGTGGCCAATCTCACGAAGTCGTGCCACGTCGGCTGCTGTTGGATAGTCGGTTGACGCCGTTGGAACGCAATGCCTGGCAGGTGTTTCGACTCATGCTGCAAGGCCAGGGCGTGGTCACGCCGCGCTATGAGGATTTGCAGCCTTACCTGTCGAGCGTGCCCTACGGTGCGTCAGCCTCCCGTGAAACCATTGCTCGGGTGTTGACGATGCTCAGGTTGACGCGCTGGCTCAGTTTGGTGAGTCGCGGACGCGATCAGCTCAGCGGACGTCTTCAAGGTTCGCTGTATGTTCTGCACGATGAGCCGTTAACCCCCGCCGAAGCCATGGAACTGGATCAGGATTACCTGGCGCTGGTCGGGCATGCCCTCGGCCATGCGACGAAGGCGGTGCGTATTGTCGCTCAGCACGTTGTGGAGGAAGTCCGCCAGGACACGAATATCGATCGTGATCGGTTACCGACGCGGCTCGACAGCTGGGGCGAACACTGGACGCAGCAAGGATTGGATCAGCCAGCCGTTGATGCCTTCCACGATTCCGAACGGGAGGAAGATCACCGCGTTCGGAATCGTGCAGGCCCTCGTTCGGATTCCGAACCGGGCCTGAACGTCAATGTTTCAGACACCGTTCGGAATCCGAACGCCGCCTGTACTGTATTAAAAGAAAGTATTTGTACAGTACCGCGCGCGACCCCAGCGGTGGATAACCTGCACTGGCCCGCTGCGCTGCACCTGAGCCCAAGCGAGCGTCAGGCCGTCGCCGTGGCGCTGAACAAGCTCAAACCAGCGGATCGGCAGGCGGTGCTCAACGAAGCGGGAGCACGTTGTGCGGCCGGTGGAATCCGCAAGCCAGCGGCGTATCTGATGGGCCTGATCCAGCGCGCACTGAAAGGTGACTTTCGTCCTTGGGCAGGTCAGGCCGAACCTTCACCCATTGCAGAATCACCTCCACCCGCTCCCTCGCGGCCATCTCGACAACAGGGCGAACCCGCGTCTGCCCTCGCACAAGCGTGCCTGAATGAGCTGCGCCAACTGCGTGGCAAACGCGGTGGACCTCAGTAGATTTGATGCCAGTGGCATCAAATCCATGGTGTTCCACTCTACGAACACATCGGACCAAACTATGAAACTCTTAGGGAAAAGCCGGGACATCTCTTTCGATGAACGTAGACGTCAGTAGATTTGATGCCGGTGGCATCAAATCTACTGACGTCTCCATAATTAGCCCTCTTAAACCAAACCGAACAGACCGCATTCAGTTTTTTGGCTGCCCTCGACCCTCATCTGTCGCAACGTTCCCGTCCAAGCGAATGCGAGGACAACACCGTGGCCGATCACTATCAACTCAACCTGGGTTCATTGCGCAGCAGCATCACCCTGACCCTGCACACCCACCACGCCGCCCGTATCTGGCAAGGTCGGACCGCACGCGAAGGCGTCCACTCGATCATGGGCATGGCCGGCTACATCAGTGTCACCAACCTGATCAAACAAACCGCGGCCCAGGACGATCCCTATGCCGACTGGGCCATGGTGCAACTCGAAGAAAAGCTGATACAGGCCAAGACCGGAATGCTGGAACTGACCCAACAGCTGGATCGAATCAGGCAGGACCTGCCGACACAGATCGACATGAGCGACAACCTCAACATCCACCCCGTCACCTTGCCGTTGTACATCGGCAGCCAGCTGGGTTTTCTGGCGGTCTACCTGCTGACCGACTACGACACCCTGGTGCGCCGGACCCTATTGGCCCATCACACCGCCTTGATCGGCCGCGTCGACATGGAAGCCTGGATCGACGACGGCGCCCATCTATTGCGCAGCCTGTTCGGCCAGGCGCAACGCTATCGGCATGCTGGCGTCACACGCGATGACATGGCGGCGAACAACGCGCGTGCCCTGGCGGCCATCGATAAACTGGGTTTGCCCCCCATGGACATTCTTGAGGGTCATCGCCGCTCCCAGTTCGCGCCGCCAATCGTTCGCCGTGGTGCGGCGGCAGTGGATGATGCCGACGCGTTGTTAGAAGACGCGGAGGAGCTGCCTACGACAGTGGATGATCCGGAGGACGAAGCATGAATCCCATGAATCCGGCTCACCCAATGCCCTTCGATACGTTGACACAGGATTCCTATCGACAGCTCGAACACGCAGCCTCCCTAAAAGGCCTTTTAAAACCTTTTAAGGGTAAGGGGGAATTGGAGCACCTGGCGCAGGTGGCGAGGGAAATCGAGGCGCAGTTGTGTCACCTGATGGTGGCTGTGGTGCAGCAGGCCGGACAGCCTCCTTACTCACTGCTGGACATTCGATTGGTGCTGCAGAACACCAGCGCGGGCAGCACCTTTTTGCGTTGGCGCACCCGTGATTTTGCCCGTATGGGGGTTGCGGTCTGGGAACGCCAGGTCCGCAACAACTCCCTGTCCCAGGTCGTGCGCGAGGGATTGCACTGTTTCGAATGCGAGCGCATTGCACTGAACCTACAGATGAGCGTGGTGCATTCGCTTTACCGCCAGGCCTCGACCTGCGCGATCAAAATGGCCAGTGCCGAACGGCTGCTGCGCCAGTTCACAACCGCAGCGGAGATATCACGATGAGTACTTTTTTCGTCGGCGAAGGCAACATCGGCAGTGCGCCAGAATTCCAGGAGTTCGCCTCTGGCAATGACGAGCCGCGGCGTTTGCTACGGCTGAATGTGTACTTTGACAACCCCATCCCACGCGAGGGCAGCTATGAAGATCGGGGCGGCTATTGGGCGCCGGTTGAGCTCTGGCACCGTGAGGCTGAACACTGGAGCACCCTGTACCAGAAAGGCATGCGCGTACTGGTCGAAGGTCGTACGGTGCGCGATGAGTGGGAGGACAGCGAAGACAATGCGCGGGTGACCTTCAAGATCGAGGCCCGTCGAGTCGGCATCCTGCCTCACCGGGTGCACAGCGTGGTCATGCGGGAACGCTCCAGTGAACCGACGGCCGCTCAAAATACTGAGCAGGCCAGCTCGCCGACCTCGAAACCCAGGAAACACAGAGGGCAATCACCTAAGGCCTGAACGACTTCAGGCATAAAAATTGCGCCTTTGCGCGAAGTTCCTGGCCTGTCATTGCTCGCGGCTCATGAAGCCCCCCACCCAGTTGCAAACGCTCCAATAAGGTAGCAGCTTCAGCCCATTCAAAGCCGCCCTCACCGACTAATATGAGGAACCTGCCATTCGGGTTTCTCATATCTCGCACCTGCTACTTCGAACAACGCTGCTCCGAACTCAATCCGGAGTAGTTATATGCGCCTCTTCCTCTGCGAAAAACCTTCCCAGGGTCGTGACATCGCCAAGGTTCTCGGAGCCACTCGGCGTGGTGATGGTTGCCTAATCGGCCCCGAGACAACTGTCACCTGGTGTATCGGCCACCTACTGGAGACGGCCCCGCCTGAAACCTACGGCATTCAGTACAAAAACTGGTCGTTGGATCATCTACCTATCATTCCCGTGCAGTGGCAGGTCGAGGTCAAACCCAAGACTGCCGCGCAGTTCAAAATCATCAAACGCCTGCTCAGCGAAGCCACCACCGTTGTCATCGCAACCGACGCCGACCGAGAAGGTGAGATGATTGCCCGCGAGTTGCTGGAGCTCTGCAAGTATCCAGGCTCCGTTCAGCGCCTCTGGTTGTCCGCCCTCAACGAGGCGTCGATTCGCAAAGCCCTCTCCTCGCTGAAGTCTGGTCAGGAGACCTTCCCGCTCTATCACTCGGCCCTCGCCCGCAGCCGTGCCGACTGGCTGATCGGCATGAACCTCAGTCGTTTGTTTACCCTTCTTGGTCGGCGGGCAGGCTACGACGGCGTTTTGTCAGTGGGGCGCGTCCAGACACCCACCTTACGTCTGGTGGTCGATCGGGATCGTGCGATTGCCGGCTTCGTCCCGGTACCTTACTGGAACATTGAGGTACACCTATCGTCGATGGGCCAGCGATTCATCGCGGCGTGGTTACCGCCATGCTCAGGACGGGACGAGTCGGGGCGTTGCCTACAACAAGTGCTTGCCCATCACGCGGTCCAAACAATCACCGACGAGAAGTCCGCCACGGTAATCTCGTTACATACTGAGCACTTCCGAGAACCGCCGCCCCTGCCCTTCGACCTAAGCACGTTGCAGGAAGTCTGCTCGCGTAAGCTGGGGCTCGGCGTCCAGGAAACCCTGAACATCGCCCAAGCCCTGTATGAAACCCACAAAGCCACCACCTACCCGCGCAGCGATTGCCGCTATTTGCCAGAGAATATGTTCAACGAGGCTCCCGCGGTACTAGACGCCCTGCTCAAAACGGATCCTGCACTCAGACCTGCATTCGAGGACCTCGATCAATCATTGCGCTCCCGCGCATGGAACAATGCCAAGGTCACTGCGCACCACGGCATCATCCCCACCATCGAACCGGCAAACCTGGTGCGGATGTCCGAACAAGAACGCCATGTCTACGAACTGATCCGTAGCCACTACCTAGTGCAGTTTCTTCCGCATCATGAGTTTGATCGGACCCAGGTCGAACTGGCGCGTGGCGAAGAACGATTGACCGCTGTGGGCAAACTGATCTTGGTCCAGGGCTGGAAAAGCTTACTCTCCGAAAACACCGAGGAGGATGAGCCCAGTCACAAATCCCAAGTCTTACCCATCTTGCAAAAGGGAGCGCAGTGCGCAGTGGACAATGCCGAACTCAAATCCATGCAAACGGCCGCTCCTAAACCTCTCACCGAGGGTGATCTGATCAAGGCGATGAAAAACGTCGCCAAGCTTGTCAACGACCCACGCCTGAAACAGAAACTTCGGGACACCACCGGTATCGGAACCGAAGCCACACGAGCCGGCATTATCAAAGGGTTAATTGATCGCGGTTATTTGCTGAAGAAAAAACGCGCCTTGATGGCCACCGCCGCGGCCCATACCCTGATCGAGGCGGTACCAGCAGCAGTCGCAGATCCGGGTATGACCGCAATCTGGGAACAGGCGTTGGACGAAATCGAAGCGGGACGCCTGACCCTAGATGCGTTCGTTGCCAAGCAGGCGAACTGGATTGCACAATTGGTCGAACACTGTGGCGCACTCACCTTGGCGGTACCGGTCGAAGCCGGCCCGACCTGCCCCATTTGCAACGCCTCAATGCTCAAACGAAAGGGCAAATCAGGACCGTTCTGGTCATGCTCCCACTACCCCGACTGTAAGGGAACAGTGCCGATCAGAAAAGATACGCGTCGCTCATGACGCTTCACTGTAGATCGGCATGAGTATTGGGGTGATGTGCTGATCAGTGCATCATCAACGGCGGCTGATCCCTCTCTAAGTCGATAAAGTGTTGTCCGATTTCACGGGCCAAGGCAAAGAAAGTGACCGCGCCTTTATCCTGGCAACCGTCGAACAATTGGCCGCTCATCTCGGCAGTAAGTAACCTCTTTCATCGTGCTCAATGTAGTGGCTTATGCGGGATCGCCCACTGGCTTGACGTGATCCCACCCTCTCTGCTGTAGTGTCTCAGGATCATCGCCAACGGCGACCCAAGACCGAATCGCTCCGGGCAGGTCGGTCGAACTCCTTGAGTTCGGAGCCTTCTCTTTCTGCGGAATTTCATTCCTGATTTGTGCTCGACCTGATCACTGTGGCGGATGACCACTGTTGCCTCTACCAGGCAATAGCGGTCATCCGCTTCAGCGATCGTATTCAGTTCCGGAGCCCACCGGGGAAACACTGGGCACCCTTTGTGCGCGGATGCGTGCCAGCATGTTCCGACCCGGGCCACGACAAGGGTCGGTTGGCGAAGCGTGACGCAGTGAATACAGTTTTGCGAGGAGCTTGTCGACTGCGTACGACCGTCAAAGGTGGCTTTTCTCTTCTTCGCCTGGCACCCCGCCAGGCGCACTCTTCACTTTCTTCAGTCCAGTGACTACCACTATATTCCGGCCATAAAAAATCGGGTGGCAGCGTCTTGACGCTCCCCTATGACAGGCTTATACAAAGGGCGTGGTTCGCTGTCGTTGACAGCCCAGCCCAGGTAGCCAGAACCTTCAAGGCTACGCCACGTTCGTGGTGGTTTACCCAAGTGCGATCAGCGTTCGGAAGCTCGCGCGGTTACCGCTTCAGCGGTAATGAATGCCCACTACCCTATGCTTGCGGATCACCACCGCAGATGCTCCTCTGCTGCACCGCTATTTCCCCAGACGCATCGTTCTGATCGTCATCGGCTTGCCGGTGCCGAGTCGTTCATCGCTCGCCTTCACCTTACCCACCCTGACGGGGGCTCGCTTCCCCGTCAGGGGCTGTGCGTCGCCGTTTTCCCTTGAAACAGGAGAAACACCATGGCCCACGCCAACCACTCCCAAGAAGCGACCACTTACTTCAATCTGCACACCGTCGGTATCGGTTATCTCAACCGTGTTCGTGAAGTACAAGTCCGCCGCGGCCAGCCATTCATGGCTTGCGATATCGCAGCCCTGCACGGTGCCACCGATGCGGTGGAGTACACCCGTTTCGACTGCAAAGTCGCTGGGGGTGAAGCTGAACGCTTGATTCGTCTCTATATGGGCGCCGTCAAAGCCGAGAAAAAGGTCTTGCTGTCGTTCCGTATCGGCGACCTGTGGATCGATCCGTTTCTCTACGAGAAAGGCGATAAACAAGGTCAACCCGGTGCCAGTCTGAAAGGTCGTTTGCTGTTCATCGACTGGATCAAGGTCAACGGCACGTTCGAATACAAAGCGCCCGCCAGGCAGGAAGCAACAGCACCTGCTGAGCAAGCGCCCACCAGTGAGCCATCCCCATCATCGGCTGATGCCGAAGCGGAGGGGACCGACGAACCAACAGAGGCTCAGGTCGAACCTGAATCTCCACCCACTCCCCGCACGGCCCGCCGTGACGCTACCCGTACCGTTCAGTCCGCCTGAACAGTCCACGATGTTCCACATCAAGGCGCTCCCTCGAGCGCCTTTTCTTCAATCCGCACAGGAGAACCGACATGGAATCCTTCTGGCTTTGCGACGACTGCCTGTCCGCTGCGGCTTACGAGGACTACAGCGCGTTATCGCTCTACTACACGACAGAGGAAACCGAGAAACGCATTGCCGATATCCATCGGGGCCTGGTTCGATTAATGCCCATCAGTGCCGACTTCGATCCCGAAGCCGGCTGGGGAATCAAAGCTTTTTCCCCGTTGCCCTGCGACGGCTGTGGTTCAACCCTGCACGGCCAGCGCCATCGATTCACTCGGCTGTAAACAGCGCGCCATCGGCTAACACCCGCCACTCTATATCCACCTGGGGACACCACTCCCCTCGGGCGTGTACCCCTGATTGTTCCCTTCGGAGGTACCACCATGAGCACCCAACTCACACTGATTGAAACCTCGAATGTCGAGGCTGATCGTATCGTCCAAGAAAACCAGATGATCAACGAAGCGTTGCATATTCTGGATCGTCGGCTGTTCACCCGCGGCCCTACCCTGACCTCTCCTGACGCCGTGGCCTCGTACCTAAAACTGCACCTTGTGCAACAGGAACATGAAGTTTTCGGTGTGATGTTTCTCGATGCCCAGCACCGGGTGCTGGCGTTCGAAGTTCTCTTTCACGGCAGCATTGACGGCGCCAGCGTTTACCCTCGACAGGTCATTAAGAGATCCATGGCTCATAACGCGAGCGCTGTCATTTTGGTCCACAACCATCCTTCAGGTTGTACGGAACCCAGCCAGGCGGATCGCCTCTTGACCGCACGGTTGAAGGAGGCCTTGGCCGTGATCGAGGTGCGCGTTTTGGACCACTTCATCGTCGGTGAAGGCCGTCCGCTCTCCCTGGCCGAACATGGCTGGCTGTAATCCTCACAGGCGTCTTCGGGCGCCTTGTTCATTTTCACTCTGGAGAACTCCTCATGAGTCCCGCACACCGAGCCTCAATCTTGCTGACGGCCTCAAACCCATTTGCTCGCGGCTACAACAACCTGAATATCGCACGGCTGCTACTGATCACCTATGAAAACGACTGCCCTCCCTGCTTTCGCCCCGTACACGACACACAGGCACATCTGCCGGACGAAGAGTTGCAACTGTTCCCCTGCCTGTTCAATGACGACTTCGCCTTGATCAGCGATGGCCAATCCATTCCGAAGGACTTGGAGGAACGCTGCCCGTCTAACGGGTTGGTACGCCAAGTGATCTACGCCGTGATGGGCGAAATCTTCAACGAGCGGCATCACGTCGGCGATTTGTACTCCCTGGAAGAAGCTCAAGTCATGGTCCATCGCTTGAGGTTCGAAACGGGACACTACAGTCGAGCCTGGGAGATCAGTACCGCACACCTTCCCAACGAAGCGATGCTGTGCCTGGACGCGTGGGTCAGTCACTCCGCCCCGTGGCAAACCGGCCTCTTGTTCGAGCTGTTCAACTTGCCGGATTGCTGTGGCATCGGTTGCAAACTGATCGGCACGCCTTGGACTGACGATAACCTGCTGAAGATCGAGGACCGCCCTTACTCATCGCTGAGGCAAGAGCAACTAGACGCCAGCACACCTGAAGCTTTGGTCGACGTACTGTATCTGGCGGCATTGGCGGATGTGCGATTGTTGATTTTCGACCCCGACGCTGCCGTTTTGGATGGGCTCGCCATTTTTGACGAATAGCAACGTGTTCAGCGTTAACACGAACCGCCTTGAATCAACTTTCTCACTGAATCGCTCCTTCACCTCATGTCAGGTTCTGCACTGAATCTGACATGAGGCTTTTTCCATGGAGCGTTTTTTCACGCCTGTCTGCTTGCTGGGTTTGTTGAGCGCCTGCACCGCACCAATCCCCAGCCCATTGCCGACCACTCCAGCGATCGACAGTGGCTCCAATCGGGCCCAGCTCTCGTCGGCCACAACTGTAGGAAGCCATCCGGCAGAGCTTCGTTATGGCCGCTATACGCTGGTCAGCACCGAACCCACCCCGGAGCAACGCGATCTGCTCACGCAAATCATCGACGTGAGCATCCCGTCCAGCTTGAGCCCTTCGGTTCAGGAGGCGTTGCACTACGTGCTGCTGCGCTCGGGTTATTCGCTCTGTCCAGTTTCCCCGTCGGTGGAGGTGCTGTTTACCCGGCCCCTGCCAGCGGCCCATTACCAGCTCGGTCCAATCCCGTTGCGCCGCGCGCTACAAGTGTTGGCTGGCCCCGCTTGGCAACTCACGACCGATAAGGTCAGCCGTTCGGTTTGCTTCGAACAGCAGAAAACTAATGCCAGCGTCACGCCGATCACACCCGTCTTGCCCCATCAATCGGAGGCGCGCCCATGAAAGCCTCGACGTTTCAAACCGTCATCATTGGATTGCTTTGCCTAGTGGTCGCCGGCCTGAGCGGTGGTTTGTACAACCAGTATCAACGCGTGACTGAGCTACAGAGCACGACCACTCAGCAACTAAAAACGTTGGACACCCTGCAACGTGACGCAAGCGCCCTCAAGGACACACAGGAAAAACTGCAGTACGCACTGAAAGACCTGAAACAGATGGTCGATACCGGGGAGCAGCAGGCCAATACCCTCGATCCGATGCTGGATCAATGGGCGCAAGAAATACAGGAACTGCGCGATGGTCTGGCAGCCCGCGCCTCCGCGGCAGACATGACCGCGCTACGTGGACGCGTTGAGCACGTCGAGCAGCAGCTCCTGAATCTAAAGACTCAGCCATCCCCCCCACCACCGACGTCTTCCACGACCAAGCCGAAACAGACGGCTCGCCCCAAGCCCATCCCGCTTTCGCCACCGTTCTCAGTGCTGAGTGTCGAGTCCCGTGGTGGTGAGCGTTTTCTGGCGGTCGCACCTCATGACAGTCGCTCGCTCAAGGATGTCCGGCTGCTGCACAGGGGCGAGCAGCTCGGGGCCTGGCAGCTGAAAGTACTGGAACCGAACGCTGCCATCTTCGCGGTGGCCGCTCAGCCAGACCAGACCGTGCACCTCCCTTGAGCAGCGATCATGAACAGAGCGCCACTCCTCCCCGTCATCTGTCTGGTCTCGCTACTGATCACGAGTGCTGCGATGGGTAACCCCGTCACAACACAATCAGGGATCCAGGACACGCAGTCCGCTCCCCTGCGGCGCTCTGACTCTGAACAGGCTGCGAGCTGGGGGCTGACGGAGCAGGAGTGGACGCGCTTCGAACAGATCCAAGCCGGCCCGCGCGGTTTCTGGAGCCCGGCCCTCGATCCGTTGACCACACTCGGAGTCGAAGCCCAGACCGACCAAGAGCGCCAGCGCTATGCCGAACTACAAGTAGCGCTGGAAGCCAAACGCGCCGAACGCGAGTTGGCCTACCAAAACGCTTACACCGCGGCCTGGGCCAAGCTGTTCCCCGGGCTGCTGCCGATCCAGGGCATGGCATCCCCGGCCCCTACCAGCTCAGCGGCCGCGCCCCACCAAGCCTTGTTTGTCGAGGACCACTGCCCGGCCTGCACCGCCGAAGCGCAGCGTCTGCAAAGCAGTGACACGGCGTTCGATATCTACCTGGTGGGCAGCCAAGGCGAGGATGAACGCGTCCGTCGCTGGGCTCGGCAAGCAGGCATTGATCGGGCAAAAGTCCAACGCCGGCAGATCACCCTGAACCATGACCGTGGTCGCTGGTTCAGCCTGGGTGCCTTGGGGTCATTACCTGCCACATTTCAACAGGTGAATGGACAATGGCAACGCCTCGACTGAGTGGTCTTGCGCTGGTGCTGACGGTGCTCACCGCCCAAGCTGACGAACTTCCGCCTCCGGCCTACCAACTGGCGGCGCATGACGCCAATATCCCTTCTACGGTGCTGTTCGCCATTGCCCTGCAAGAGAGTGGTATCCGCGTCCGTGGTCGACTGCTGCCCTGGCCTTGGACCCTGAACATCGCCGGAACACCCTACCACTTCGCCACTCGCCAGGCCGCCTGTCACGCCTTGCTTCAGGCGCTCGCCCTGCATGACGCCAAGCGGGTCGATGTCGGTCTTGGACAAACCAACCTGGGTTACCACGGGCAACGTTTTTCCAGTCCCTGCGAAGCCCTCGATCCCTACCGAAATCTCGCCGTAACCGCCGCGCTGTTGCAGGAGCATCACGCCGCCACCGGTGATTGGGTGTCAGCTGCCGGACGCTATCACCGCCCGGCAGGAGGAGCGCCCGCCGCGCGTTACCGCGCAGGTTTTTCCCGGCAACTCGAACGGTTGCTGGTTTCCTTCGAACAAGGCACACCACCATGAAGCGAATATCCCTTACCTGCTATCTCATCCTGCTCTTGGCACCTTTCGCCCAGCCGGAACTGAGCGTTGCCGAGGATCAGCCGAGCGACGTCACCCGGCCCCATTTTCAAGTTTCCAGGCCGCCAATAAACAACAAGATCCAGCCTGATCGGGTCATGCATGCGGACCTGTCCACGTTTGCCGATGAAGCCTGGATACTGCCCGTCCGCAGCTTTCACTTGAGCCCCGGCCAGATCATGTCTCGCGCCCTGAGCATGCCTGGTTTGCGGCCATTTGTCCTGGTCGGTGACGATCCCCAGTCGCTGGCTTGGTTGCGTCAACGCGCGACTGAACTGCAGGAAATGGGCGCGGCTGGCCTCGCCGTCGAAGTGGCCGATAATGAAGCCCTGGCCCGGATTCGAGCAGCCGCTCCGGGCATTACCATCCTGCCGGTCAACGGCAACGACATCGCCACCCGCCTGCAGATTGAGCACTATCCCGTCTTGATCACTGCCACCTCACTGGAACAGTGAGTCCAGGTCATGGCCGAGCATGCGATGGAGTCCAAGCTCCGGCCAGCGGTGGAGCTGTACACCGTAGCGATCTGCATCGCCGCTGCGGTGTTGTGCGTGTACTCGCCCTGGGCTGTGGCCCTATCACCCGAGATCGGTCTGGTTACAGCGCTGGCCTATAGCCTGTTCGGCCTGATCCGCCTGCGACAAGCCTGGGAGGTGCTGTGCTATCGGCGCAATATCCGCCGGCTGCCCCGCTACGAACTGACCAGCCAAGAGATTCCGGTCAGCCGCAAACGTCTGTTCATGGGTCGCGGCTTTCGCTGGACCCGCCTGCACACCCAGCGCTTGGTCGAGGCCCAGGATCCGGCGGTCGCCCACTATGTCGAGCAACCGACCCGCTACCGTCTGGCCCGTGGACTCGAACGTCGCCTGGAACATGCACCGTTTCCGCTCTCGACGCTGGCTCGTGTCACGGCCTGGGATAACGCCCTCAATCCGTTACGCCCTTTACCTCCAGTCGGTGGCTCGCCACTGTTGCATGGGGTCGAGCCCGACGAAACGGAAGTCAGTTTGCCGCTGGGCGAACGCGTTGGTCACACCCTGGTGCTGGGTACTACCCGTGTCGGCAAGACGCGGCTCGCCGAGGTGTACATCACCCAGGACATTCATCGCATCGAACACGAGGTGGTCATCGTCTTTGATCCGAAGGGCGATGCCGACTTGCTCAAACGCATGTACGTCGAAGCCAAACGCGCCGGTCGGGAGAAAGAGTTCTATGTTTTCCATCTGGGCTGGCCGGCGACCTCCGCCCGCTATAACGCTGTAGGACGTTTCGGCCGTATCTCGGAAGTGGCCTCGCGCATCGCCGGGCAGCTCAGTGGCGAAGGTAACTCGGCGGCCTTCCGTGAGTTCGCCTGGCGCTTCGTCAACATCATCGCCCGCGCACTGATCGAGCTGGGCCGACGTCCGGACTACCTGCAGATCCAGCGACATGTGGTCAACATCGACGCCCTGTTCATCGAATACGCCCAGCGGTTTTTCGCCAAGACCGACCCGAAGGCGTGGGAAGTGATCGTCCAGCTCGAAGGCAAGCTCACCGAGAAGAACATTCCCCGGCATATGATCGGGCGCGAAAAGCGGGTGGTGGCCATCGAGCAGTACCTGGCGGTGAAACGGGTATTTGATCCGGTGTTGGATGGATTACGTTCGGCAGTTCGTTACGACCGCACTTACTTCGACAAAATCGTGGCGTCGCTACTGCCGCTGCTGGAGAAACTCACCACCGGCAAGACCGCCCAGTTACTGGCCCCCAACTACACCGACCTGGATGACCCACGACCGATCTTTGACTGGATGCAGATCATCCGGAAACGCGGCATCGTCTACGTCGGCCTCGATGCGCTGACTGACGCGGAAGTGGCCGCCGCTGTGGGCAACTCCATGTTCGCCGACCTGGTCTCGGTCGCCGGGCACATCTACAAGCATGGCATCAACCATGGCTTGCCTACCGCAGGCAGCAGCGCCGACAAGCTACCGATCAACCTGCACGCCGATGAGTTCAACGAGTTGATGGGCGATGAATTCATTCCGCTGATCAACAAGGGCGGCGGTGCGGGTATCCAAGTGACGGCGTATACCCAAACCCTCAGCGATATCGAAGCGCGTATCGGCAGCCGAGCCAAAGCCGGCCAGGTCATCGGCAACTTCAACACTCTGCAGATGCTGCGGGTGCGCGAAACCGCCACCGCTGAGCTGCTCACCCAACAGTTGCCCAAGATCAACGTGCTGACCAAGACTCTGGTCTCGGGGGCCACCGACACCTCCGATCCGGAGGCCAATACGGATTTCACCTCCTCCTCCCAAGACCGGGTCAGCAGCACCAGCGTGCCACTGATCGAATCGGCGCACATCGTCAGCTTACCCAAGGGGCAAATGTTCTCCTTCCAGGTGGGCGGGCAGCTCTGGAAAGTCCGCATGCCACTGCCCAAACCATCGCCGGACGATGCCATGCCCAAGGATCTGCAAGAGCTCACTCAGCGGATGCGCGTCAGCTACAACGAACAGGCGGGGCACTGGTGGAATGCAAGTGGCGGCGGTCCGACGCTGGACTTCGATCCAGATCGGGTTACGCCTCCACGCGAGTCTTCAGCGGTGGATGCAAGTGTTCCTGCTCAGGAGGCCCCATGACGCCGTCGGCCCTACAGTGCATCTCGTGGAGTCAAGGAGGATGACTTCAGCTCAGCGCCCTCCACCGCAACCCATCCAGCGCCCAGGGCTGATCGTCTCGGCGATTAGCCTGGTCCTGCGCATTATCGGTTTGTTGATCGCCTCGTTGCTGTTCTCGATTCTAATCGAGTGGGCCGGTCTGCTGCTGTTCTGGGGCGATCAAGGCTGGCGACACAGTCAGGCGATGATGAGCAGCGAACTGGGCTGGCTCAGTGAGCACTTCACATCCTCACTCATTATCCAACAGCCTGGACAGACGATTGTCCAGTGGCTGGATTTCCTCAAGCAGTGGTTACTGGTAAAGACCGGTTTTACGGATTTTGCCCAGCAGGCGCGAGTCTCGAGCCAGGGCAAAGACTTTTGGAGCGGGATCAATCAGCTCTACGTGAACATCGAGGACTTTGTGCTGGCAGCGGTGTACGTCAGCTTCACGTTCGTGGTGCGCCTGACCATTCTGGCCTTGGCGATTCCCCTGTTTCTGCTGGCCATGTTCACCGGCTTTATCGACGGCCTGATGCGCCGCGACCTGCGAAAATATGGAGCAGGGCGCGAAAGCAGCTTTGTCTATCACCGGGCTAAACGAGCGGTCATGCCACTGCTGATCGTGCCCTGGATCCTTTACTTGTCGCTGCCCTTCTCGCTCAACCCCATGGCCGTATTTCTGCCTTGCGCCGTGATGCTCGGGGTGGCCATGGCCATCACAGCGGCGACGTTCAAAAAATATCTCTGAGTGCGACACGAATGTTTATCTGCGGAAGTGTTCATGGGGCCAGCTCATGAGAGGCTCAAGCTCCCGGTCGTAAGGAGCCGCCAGTCCCGCGTTAGTGGACAACCCTCACAGGTGTTTGGCTTCGAGAGGAGAGTGATCATGGCATTGGTTGGTAGACGAGATGGACGCAATTTTGGCTATGGCCGACAACTGAGTTATGCCGGACCGCAAGCATTGCGCGATTTTTTTGGCGGCGGGCATTACGCCACGGTCAAGGCGCACAGTGATCGCTGGCAGGCGTTTGTCCGCTGGTGTCGTTCGGAGGATGGGCCTGGATTTAATGATGCGCGACATATAGATTCGCAGACCTTGCTGGACTACGCAGGGCATCTGCGCCAACAAGTCGAACAAGGCGCTATCGGCATCGCCACCGCGCAAAACCGGTTGTCCAGCGTGAACCGGACTATGGCGGCGCTTCGCGGCGATCAGTCTGTGGCGGTGCCGAGCCCGAGTAAGGCCTTGGGAATGCGGCGTACCAGTGTTCGTCGCTCGACGCCGCAAGGCCAAGACCATGAGCAGGTGAAGCGGATCGTCGACGTGCTCTGCGAACACCAAATGCCACGCGCGGCGGCCATCGTTCAGTTGGCGCGAGCCACCGGCATGCGCTTGCGCGAGGCCATTTTGGCCGACCTACCGCGCCTAAAACATGAGACCGAACACTACGGCAAAATCAACATCCGAGATGGCATCCAAGGTGGCCGCTCACGTGCGTCGGCGCTTCGTTGGATTACGGTAAATGATCCTATTCGTGACGCGCTGAAATTTGCCGAACAGGTTTCACCCAACGGTAGCCGCAATCTGCTTGCACCGAACGAAAGCTATGTCGATTTACAACGGCAAATCGTCCGCCCCGCACGAGAGATGCTCCATTCGCACAACCTCAAAGGCTTCCACGAGCTTCGGGCCGCCTATGCGTGCGAACGCTATGAACAGAGCACTCATCATCTTGCGCCCATCAACGGTGGCCGTTGCTACCAACTCGACCGACGCCTAGATCAGGATGCCCGAGTGCAAATCAGCTACGAGTTGGGACTCGGCCTTATCGACCTGTTATCGACTTACATTGGTGGTCGAACATGAGTAAGCCATTCGATATGAAGCCGTTGCTACTGCTCGCGAACATAGTCCGACATGATCGGATCGGCCGTGACGTGTGAATTGTGCTGGTGGATCTTTGGGAATGGCATGGTCGTTTCCTATGCGGATGGCTTCGGGACGCGAGACATCAGCAACCCGCACACTTCGCATAAATAGCTGCCATCTGGCCCGTTTCTGAGGCCCTTGATCGAAATACTCTCCCAGCACTTCGAATATGGCTGATCGTTCTCGGTGGTTTTCTCTTCGCCCTGGTGGCCGTTGGGGCAAGCAAAGTATTCATATGTGCGCATGGTCATAGCCGTGGTTTCCTCTAGCTGGTGATCAGCCTGCGAACATTTCCCGGAACAGTTCAGTAGCTTTGTAGATCTGCGACAGTGATCCCTTGTGCAACCACCTCATTACACGCGACGTCATATCCGTCACTTGGATAAATTAGCCATTCGCATGGCGGGCTGTACCCATCACGACGTTCTTGTTCTTCGAACAGGGTGTACCACCCGTCCTCTGGCGCGAAGACCCAGCCGTTGAGTTCAGTACCATGAAACTGGTCGTGCGTGATATCGATAATCAAACCGTCGACTTCGAACCAGGCATGAGAGGCATTTTGGCTAAGGAGTGGATGTCCCGTAGCACACACATAAACCCCCTCGTACCCCAGAGCTTCCCACAAGATGCGGCCAACGATGTCTGAGGCGATTCCGCATGCTCCGGTCGGAAACTGCTTAAATGCCGATCCAGCTGTATCCGAAAGGGTCTCAAGCCCCCGCCGACATGCTTTCACAACGACATCCAGCTTCACCCGATCAATAGAACCCATTTCGGTGCTCATGCACTTCCTCAGTAACGATCTTCAGGGAAGCGCAAATCGCCCCCCAACTACTGCCTAAACCCCAGTAGACCGGGGCTTGGGGTGCGGTGAGAGACGCTACTTACTTATTCCAAACTGTCCCTCGAACCCCGGAATCCCAAAAGCCGAGGCGCCCATCAATTGCGCGAATCGGGTGCAGGTAAACCAAACCACAGTAGTTGCAACGCTTAGCCCCTCCGTGAGCCGTGATTTCACCGCGAACCGCCTCTGGAAATTCACTTTGAAGCCTTTCCGCTACAATCACCTGGCGATCAGACTGACCGCCACTGCATTTGTCAGGGCAATACCCTGGCGGGTAAAAATTTGCCATGCTTTTTCCTCCTTTTCTTTCACTTCCGTATGTCCGATTGTGGCTCACCTAATAAGAGGCCTACGTCATGCAGGCTTAGCTATTTTCTTCAAATACGAGCGTAGATGCGTGAGTGCCGCACTCTCTGCACTCATGCCATTCTGAATCGCCCCGGGTTTCCTAGACACTCTCCAGGCTCGCTGCGTAACGCTTTTCAAACTCTACCGGTGACAGCTGATTGTTGAAACTGTGGCGTCGTTTTGGGTTGTAAAACATCTCGATGT